>CALXKC010000012.1 GCA_944388775.1 uncultured Clostridia bacterium
ATTTTAAATATGGGAAAAGAAGATAATAAATTACAAAATGTTGGCTAAATATTAAAAATAGTCATAACGGAATATTATTACAATAGTAGTTTTGTTAATACTTGCAAGTATAACAATAGGAGCAGTATCAGGAGAAGGTGGATTAATAGGAAATGCAAATGAAGCAAAAGAAAAAACAGAAATAGCAAATGAAAAAGAAGTAGTAGATAGAGCAGTAGTGCAAGCAATGGGAAAAAATAAAAGAGGAAATTTAGTAAGAAGTGAGTTACAAAATGAACTAGATATAATAACAGGAGAAGGAGAAACAGAAGTAACAATAGATGAAGTAGACTATGGATATTTTGTAAAATTTTTGGATAGTGGAAGAATATATAAAGTAAGTAGAGATGGAGAAGTAGAATATCTAGGAAAAGAAGAAGATTTATTAACCCAAGCAAATATAATAGCAAATCCAGAAAGTAACACAATACCAGAATTTATACAAAGTGTAGATTTAACAGTAGAAACACCAATAGATATAGGAGATGTAGACTTTATGCTAGTAAGTGCATGGAGTCAGGATAAAAATATAGCACCAGAAGATAGTGAATTCCAAGTAGCAACTCTTCAAGGAGAAGGAAGAAGAAGGACAACAACAGTAAATAGTAGTGCATCATTAGGAGGAGATTACTATTTATGGGTAAGAGTTGTAGTAGGAGAAATAGAGAAAGAAGAATGTTTTGGCCCATATGCAATAAAAGACAGTACAACATTAGTAGCAACAAGTACTGAAACTGAATCAACATCAACTTTTTTAGGAATGCCAATAGAAAGAGGATTAATACAGAATATAGAAATAAAGAATACCCTAGTAGGAACAGGACATAGCTTAGGAGATGGAAACACATATGATGTAACAGATGGTAGCAAAGGAAAATATTTAGGATGGTATGAGCAAAATGAGAATGGATATTATGATGTAACCATAGCAGGAGAAGGAGGAGTAATAGCAAATGGTAATGCAACAAACTTATTTGCGAATATAGGATATGGAATAAAAGATACAAGTGTAGAAGTAACAATAACAGGATTAGAGTATTTGGATACAGGGTTAGTAACTGATATGAGTAGTATGTTTAATAGGTGCAAAGCAAGTAGTTTAAATTTAAGTAAATTTAATACGAGTAAAGTTGCTAGTATGTATGGGATGTTCTTTAGTTGTTCTAAGTTAGAAACTTTAGATTTAAGTAGTTTTGATACAAGTAATGTAACTATATGTGCACAAATATTTGAAGGATGCAGTAGATTAAGAAGGATAAATTTAGAAAGTTTTAATACAGAGAATGTAACAAGAATGAACCAGATGTTTAATGCGTGTTCAAAACTAGAAGAAATAAATTTGAAAAATTTTGATACAAGTAAAGTAGAGCAGATGGTAGGCTTATTTAGTGGATGTAGTAGTCTAAAAACTTTAGATTTATCTAATTTTGATACAAGCAAAGTAACAATGATGAATGATATGTTTTATGGATGTAGTAGTTTAACTTCGATAGATATAAGCAGTTTTAATACTTCTAAGGTATTTAATATGTATAGAATGTTTATGGGATGTAGTAGTTTAGCAGAATTAGATTTGAGCAATTTTGATACAAGCAATGTGACTAATATGGGTAATATGTTTCAAAATTGTAGTAATTTAACAGAATTAGATTTGAGTAATTTTAATACAGAAAAAGTTACAAAGATGTCATGGATGTTTGCTGTTTGTAGTAGTTTGAAAAGTTTAGATATAGGTAATTTTAAAGCAAAGGATGGAGTAGATATAAATAGTATATTTTATAACTGTCCTAATATAACAAAATTAGATATGAGAAATTTTGATATGACAAAAACTGTTGGATATGATAATTATACAATATATTTAATACCAAAAAACTGTGAAATTCTAGTAAATTCAAGTACAAAACAATGGTTTACAGATAACCTTTCAAGTTATACAAATGTTATAGTAGTAAACTAAAGATAGATTTTAATTTGTTAAAAAGTTAAATGGGGAGGAAAACATGCTAGAAAATAAGAAAAAAGTAATTATAGGAGTTATAATAATAGCAATAATATTAATAATAGTAATAACTTTAATATTATTTAATAGAAACAAAAATACAGAACCAGAACAATTGCAAACTATTGAATTAACAATAGAACTATTAGATGTAGAAAACATAGAAAGTTTAGAATATAAACTAGAAGAAACAAAAGAAGAAATATCATCAAAATATGTAACAGGAAGAAATAAATATGAAATAAAAGCGAATGTCAAAGCAGGAGAAAGTACTGAAGAAACAGAAGGAAAAATTATATATGTACGAGGAAATTATGATAATTTAAATGTATATAAGACAGAATACAAAATAAATAAGTATGAAGATAAAATAACACAAGTAAGCAATATTCTGCAACAATTTGAAATGCTATGTGAAGAATATATTGGTCCTTTGGACGAATATGAAGAAACAGAACAGTTATATGGAGAAAGCAATGCAAAGTTTGAATTACCACTAGAAGAAAGTATCTATAATGAAGGAAGGTTATATAGTAAAACATATAAAAATGAGGAAAAAGAGTATAATATAAATTACTATAAAACAGGAGAAAATATAACTTGTGAATTAGTAAGAGCGTTGTAAATAGCAAGAAAAGTTCTTGCTATTTTATATTTTATATAGTAAAATGTAACTGTAAACTTTAATTAAGAATACCAAGAAGTAAGTATTTTAATAGGAAGTGAAAAGTATGATAAGTAATGGAATAGGAATAGGTGAAAGTGACTTCAAAAGTTTAAGAATAAAAAACTATTACTATATAGATAAGACAATGTATATCAAAGATATAATAGACAATAGTAGTAAAGTAATATTAGTAACAAGACCAAGAAGATTTGGAAAGACATTAAATATAAGTATGTTAAAATACTACTTTGATTGTAGACAAAAAGATAATAGAAAATTATTCAATGGATTAAAGATAATGGAACAAGAAGAAAAATATACATCAAAATTAGGAGCATATCCAGTAATATACTTAACATTAAAAGATGCAGGATTAATGACATATGAAATGATGATAATGCAACTAAAAACAATTATGATGGAATTATTTTATGAACATAAGGAACTACTAGAAGGAGAAATGTCAGAAGGTGAACGAACTATATTTAATAAAATATTATCAGCAAATGCAACAGACGTAGATTTATTAAACTCGTTGAAAATGCTATCAAAAATAATGTACCAATATTATGATAAACCAGTAATGTTACTACTAGATGAATATGATGTCCCATTACAAAATGCATATGTAGAAGGATATTATGATGAAGCAGTTAAATTCTTCAAGACATTTTATGGAGTAACATTTAAAGATAATGCATATTTAGAAAAGACAGTAATAACAGGAGTAAGCAGAGTAGCAAAAGAGAGTATATTTAGTGGAGCAAATAACTTTAAAGTATATACAGTATTGGATAATGAATTTGCAGATGATTTTGGAATAACAGAACAAGAAATGGATAAGGTGATAGAAGATTTTGAAGTACAAGATGATAAAGAAGAAATAAAAAGATGGTATGATGGATATAAAATAGGAGAAGTAGAAGGAATATATAATCCATGGAGTATATTAAATTATTTGACAGATAGAAAATTAATGCCGTATTGGGTAAATACAAGTTCAAATGATTTAATAAAATTAATATTAAAAAATTCAGAAACAGTAAAAGAAAAGATTGAAAGACTATTAAAAGATGAAGCGATAGAAGTAAAAATAGATTTAGAAACAGTAATTGTAGGAATAGAAAATAATGAAGATAACATATGGGGATTAATGTTAGGAACAGGATATTTAAAGGTTGTAGAAACGGTAAATATAGCAGAAGGAATATATAAAGTAAAACTTCCAAACTATGAAATAAAATTACTATTTTCACAAATAATAGATGATTGGTTTAGAAATAAAGTAATAGGAAATGATTTAAAAAGTATATTAAAAGATTTAGTAACACTAAATTTAAAAGAATATGAAAAAAAATTCAAAATCTTAGTAAGAGAAATGTTTAGTTATATGGATGTAGGAGAAAACACAGCAGAAAACTTTTATCATGCATTTGTATTAGGAATGTTAGTAGGGCTAAAAGATAGCTACTACGTAAATTCAAATAGAGAATCAGGAATAGGAAGATATGACATAATGTTAGAACCAAAAGATAAAAATGCAAATAGCTTTATAATGGAATTCAAAGTGATGGAAGATATGGAAGAAAAGACTATAGAAGAAACAATAGAAAATGCAAAAAAGCAAATAGAAGAAAAAGGATATGAACAGAATTTGAAAGAAAGAGGTTTTAAAAATATAACAAAAATGGTATATGCATTTAAAGGAAAAGAAGTAAAAATGGAAGTATATTAAAAAAGAATAAGAATTAATTAAAATTAAAGATGGAGAAAATGTTATTGTTGTAATAACAAAGATTTCTCTATTTTTTTATACTTTAAAAAATGTAATTTTAATAATATAGACAATCTTTTTAAAATCTTAGAAAAAATAATTTATTAATTTAATTGTTATGTAAAAAAAGTATAAGTAAAAAACATTAAAAACATTGAAAAAACTCCTTCTTAAAAAATATAATTTTATTTAGAAAAATAAGTTTGAAAAATAAAAAAAGAGACAAAAGAAGGAGAAAAATGGAATGGAAAATAAGAGGAAAAAAGAAGCAGGAATAACATTAATAGCGTTAGTAACAACAATAATAGTGATAATATTAATATTGACAGTAACTTTAATATTATTTAATAGAAACAAAAATACAGAACCAGAACAATTGCAAACTATTGAATTAACAACAGAACTATTAGACACAGAGAATATAGAAGGTTTAGGATATGAACTAGAAAAAACAGAAGAAGAAATATCATCAAAATATATAACAACAGGAAAAGAAAAATATGAAATAAAAGCAAATGTCAAAGCAGGAGAAAGTACTGAAGAAGCAGAAGGAAAGATGATATATGTACGAGGAAACTATGATAATCTAAATATATATAAGACAGAATACAAAATAAATAAGTATGAAGATAAAACAACACAAGTAAGTAATATTCTACAACAATTTGAAATGATATGTGAAGGATATATTAGTCCTTTGGACGAATATGAAGAAACAGAACAGTTATATGGAGAAAGCAATGCAAAGTTTGAATTACCATTAGAAGAAAGTATATATAATGAAGAAAGGTTATATAGTAAAACATATAAAAATGAGGAAAAAGAGTATAATATAAATTACTATAAAACAGGAGAAAATATAACTTGTGAATTAGTACGAGTATTATAATTTATAATGTATAATGACAACAAATTTATATAAAAATAATGAATAAGTGATAAATAGCATAAAATATTCAATAAAAGTAAAAGAAAAAACAACCAGTTAAAATAAACTGGTTGTTAAAAACATTGAATTTATTCATTTTCATATAAATCTCTTATAAAAACATCCTTTTCCTCAAAATTATCAACAAATCCAATTTTAGCTTTTTGATTATTAGAATCTATTTCTTGAATCCATACGGGTCTATCATCATAAAAAATATCAAATTTGTTATCAGTATTTAAGATATAATTAATTCTTTCGTAATTCATAAATATCCCTCCTTTGAATAGATAAGTAATTAAAATTTATATTTATTTAAAGTATATCCATTTAATTTAAAAATATAACTGTAGCGTAATTATTTTAAAAAATTTTTTTAATACTACAATGTAATTAACTGGAAAATAATTTGACTTATAAGTAGTTTTAATATAAAATATTAAAGTAAAACTTAAAGAAGTTATTGAGTTATAAATAATGAAAGATAAAAACAGAAAGGATGAATAATTATGAAGATACAATATAAAGATAAAGAAATTGAAGTAAAAGAAGGAAAAACAATACAAGAAGTATTAGAAGAAGAAATCAAGGCAAGTGAATATGCAGTTGTAGGAGCAATATTTAACAATGAATATGAAAACTTAAACTATGAAATTCACGAAGATGGAAAAGTAGAATTAATAGATATTTCATCAAAAGAAGGAAGCAAAATATACAGAAGGACAATGGTATATATATTAGCAAAGGCATTTGAAAAGTTATATCCAAATAATAAAATGAACGTAGATTATCAACTAACAAATTCAATGTTTTGTGATGTGGAAAATTTAGAAGTGACAGAAGAAATGGCTCATAATTTAACTGAAGAAATGAGAAAAATAGTTAGAGAAGATTTACCAATTAAGCAAATAGTAATGAACCGTGAAGAAGCAACAGAATTTTATAAAAAATATGACACATCAAAAGGTAGATTACAATTAGACTTAGAGGGTAATGAAAAAATATATATGTATGAATGTGATGGATATTATAACTATTGCTATGGGACAATAGCAAATAGAACAGGAATTGCAAAAATATTTGAAATAGTAAAATACGAAAATGGGCTATTAATGAGATATCCAAGTTCAGATAAACCTTTACAATTATCAAAACTAATTCAAACAAAAAAATTGGCGTGGGCATTAAATGAGTATGAAGATATACACAGAATCTTAGATATGGATAGAGTATATAAAATAAATAAAGCAATAGAAGAAGATAGAATAAAAGACTTAATAATGTTAGATGAAGCATTACACGAAAAGAAAATAGCAAATATAGCAGATGAAATAGCAAAAAATAGAGAAGTAAAAATGATACTAATTGCAGGACCATCATCATCTGGAAAAACAACTTTTGCGCAAAGATTAGGGTTACAATTAAGAATTAACAAATTAAGACCTGTAACGATATCAGTAGACAATTATTTTGTAGAAAGAAAAGATACACCAAGAGATGAAAATGGAAATTATGATTTTGAATGCATAGAAGCAATTGATATGGAATTATTCAATGAACATTTAACAAAACTACTTGATGGAGAAGAAGTAGAAATGCCTGAATTTGACTTTCACGAAGGTACAAAAAGATATAAAGGTAAAAAATTAAAATTAGGAAAAGAAGATGTACTAGTAATAGAAGGAATTCATTGCTTAAATGATAAATTGACAAGTAAAATTCCAAAGGAACAGAAATATAAGATATATATCAGTGCATTAACAGTATTAAATATGGATAGATATAATAGAATATCAACAACAGATACAAGATTAGTCAGAAGAATAGTTAGAGACCATAAATTTAGAGGATATAGTGCAAAACACACAATAGCAAATTGGAATATGGTAAATAATGGAGAAGAAAAAAATATATTTCCATTCCAAGAAGAAGCTAACAGCATATTTAATACATCATTAATCTATGAACTAAATGTATTAAAAGGAATAGCAATGCCATTGCTAGAAGAAATAACTAAAGAAGAAAGAGAATATGCAGAAGCAAGAAGAATGATAGACATGTTAAAATATTTTAAAGAAATACCAGAAGAATATGTACCAACAAATTCATTATTAAAAGAATTTATTGGAGGAGGCAACTTTAAGTATTAGAGAGGGATTTTGGGGACGGTCCTAAAAATTCCTAAAAACAGGGATTTAGGGACGGACCTAGTTAGTTTTGGGACAGGTTCGGACTGACCCACTTTTGGATAGTTTTGGGACGCCACTTCTTGGAAATGATATCTCAATCGAAAAAGATATATACTAAACTGTTTTTGAAAAGAAAGGTAATAAAAATGGATACAAGAAATTTTACGGAAATAGATGAAGAATTTATATGTGACAATTGCGGAAAAAAAGTGCCTAAATTAGGATATTCTTGTAGAAATCATTGTCCATATTGTTTACACTCAAAACATGTGGATAAAAATCCGGGAGATAGGCAAGAAGAATGCCATGGAGATTTAGAGCCAATAGGATTAGAAATAAATTCTAAAAAAGGTTATGTTATTATTTTTAAGTGTAAAAAATGTGGAGCGATTAGAAAAAATAAAGCTGCAAAAGATGATAACATGGATTTAATAATCGAATTAAGTAGTAGAAGCGGGGGCTAATGAATATTGTTATGTTTGACTACACAACATTTCTTAACAAAAACAGGTCACATTGTGGCCTGTTTTTGTGTGATGATTAAAAAAGTGGCGTCCCCAAACTATCCAAAAGTGGTCAGTCCGAACCTGTCCCCAAACTGACCAAACTGACCATGCAATTAAATTTCTCGATTTAGATTTCCACTAGTAAAATCTTTACCTTCAAAACGTTTTTTATCTTTCACGGTTTTCAAAATATTATCAATTTGTCCATTAGATTCATCCAAAATATCAATACGAACTGAATCAACATTAAAGCTATTTGGAGAAATTGAAGTGATTTTGCTATTAAATAAAGTAGTAACTGTTTGAATATTATCAGGCATTATTGGAAATTCCATATTTAAGCGGTCTTTCAAGTAATATCTATGAGAAGTAGTACATCTAGCTTTACATTCAGGATAACATTTGTCTGTTTCACCAAGTAAGCAATAATTCATATTTACAAGAGGTGTTCTACCATATATAATTAATTCTTTATTTAGATAACTATACTCACATAATCTTTGAATTGTTTTCTTATCTAATTCAGGAGATATTGTAAATGTACTAATTCCAAGCTTTTTTAATTCTAATACGGTTTGAGAATTAAAAACATTAAATGTATAATTAGTAACTAATTTAAAATATTTATCTAAATCTTTAAATAATCCATGTAATAATTTAATATTGCAGATATTAGAAATTACAAAACCTTTTATTTCATATTTTTCAACACTTGATTTAGCATTTGCATAAAATAAATTTTTATAATTTCCTTTTACAATAGTAGGCATGTAAATATATATGTCAGATAATTTACTAATTTTTTTCAAAGTTGTATCATATTTCTTATTTGTAAAATATTTTAATGGAATGTACACATTATCTGCTAAAGCTAAAGATTCATAATTGAAATCAGTATTTAGTTTATTTAACAATACAGATATTTTAGGATTATGTAATTTTGTTAGTTTTATATTATTTTTTACATTATTTCTCATATCTTCTAATACAGAATGTTTAATGACATATTTTGAAGTATCAGTATTTTGAAGATTATGATCTTTTCCTGATTTAGAATTATTTTCGCTTTTTGAAACATCAAAATTTCTATGACATTTTGCAATAGCATATTCTTCTACTTGTGCTAAAACACTTCTTCTTAGTTCATTTAGGATACTTAATTTCGGTAAAAATAGGTTATCACCTAAATCTATATCTAGTTTCTTAAATTCATATGGTGTATTTGAAGTCTTTCTTAATTGTTGTTCAACAAGCTCTTTTGAAAGAGGTTTGGTTTTAGCATCTAAAGGAATAGTATCTATTGTATATTTGATTTGTAAGTCTTTATATAATTGATTTGGTTTAAAGCTAGTTACTTCAAAAGAAATAGGTCTATTTTTCTGAATTATGATTTTCCCATTTAGATAGATTTTTCTTAGTTCATGTTTGCAACTTTCTTTTGCAAGATTAGAAAGTTTTTTAGATGACATTTTATAAATATTGTCTTTAAGATTTATATTTCCTTTCATTCTGCCGATTGTAACAGTTTGACCTTTTTTTGTTTCAGTTATATTTTTTCCATCTTCCATTAATTCAGATACTGTATATGTTCCTTTTTCATTTTCAAGAGAGATAGTATCTCCAATTTCAATTGGTTCTTTAAGTTTAACAGTAATTAATCCTTTTGATTTGTTATAATTTTGAACTTTTCCCAAAGGTAATCCCATATTGTTAGGTTTTTCTTTGAAAACTAAGTTTTTATTAGGTTCTGTATCTAAGTGACCAGAAGATGACATACCTCTATTAAATGCTTGAAGTAAGTCTTTTTGGTCATTTGAATCAATAATATATTCTTTATTTGATAATGCAAGGTCAATATATTTCCTGTAAATCCTAGTTACTATTGCAACATATTCAGGAGATTTCATTCTTCCTTCAATTTTTAAGCATTTAACTCCAGATTGTATAAATGCGGGGATATACTCTAAAGCACATAAATCACGAGTGCTTAATAAGTATCCACTATTAATCTTATGATTATCTTCATATAAATCATAAGGTAATCTACAAGGCTGGGCACATTTTCCACGATTTCCGAGAACGTCCGCCTAACATGCTAGAAAATAAGCATTGACCAGAATATGAAATACATAAAGCTCCATGTGCGAAACATTCAATTTCAATTTTAGTGTTTTTGCAAATATAGTCTATTTCATTAATTGAAAGTTCTCTTGCTAAAACTACTCTTTTGAAGCCTAGGTCTTGAAGTTCTAAAGCACCATTCAAATTGTGTACTGTCATTTGTGTACTTCCGTGAATAGGTAAGTCTGGAAATTCTCTAATTAATTTCATTGCTAAGCCTAAATCTTGAACAAGTATTGCATCAATTCCATATTCATATGATTGTTTAGCTAAGTTAAAAGCATTTTCAATTTCATTGTCTTTTATTAATGTGTTTAATGTAAGATAGGTCTTTACACCTCTGATTTTTGCATATTTAATTGCTTTTTCTAAATTTTTACCAGAAAAATTGTTAGCAAATGCTCTTGCACTAAATAAGTCACTTCCAAGGTATACACTGTCTGCTCCGTTTTGGACAGCAGCTTTTAAACATTCAAAGTTTCCAACTGGTGAAAGTAGTTCCATTTTTATCTCCTTTAAATTTATAATTTTATCTGTAATTATTGTATCATAAAATATTAAAATTTGACAAAAAATATAAAAAATTTTAGAAAAATATGTACCAAACTGTTCACATTGTGGCCTATTTTTTAACTTCAAAAAATTAATATTATTTGTTAAAAAATTAGTTGACTAAAACTTATGCAAATGATAAAATTATTCCATAATCAAAAGATGTAATAGGGGGAAAATTATGAATAGAAATTACAAGATTAAAGTAAATATAATAGCAGTTATAACAATGATTATAATGTTATCAGGATGTTTTTTATTTAATAGTAATGCAGAAGATAATACATTACCACCTACAACAGGAGATGATACCAATACATCAACTCCAGAACCAACACCAGAGCCAGAGCCTGATCCAGAACCTACTCCAGATCCAACACCGACTCCAGAGCCAACTCCAGAACCAGATCCGACTCCTACGGTTAATAATAGTGGAAGTTCTTCAGGTTCAACTTCGAATTCTAGAAGAAATACATCATCGAGCTCAACGTCATCAAGTCAATCAGAGTCAAGTAATGCAAATTTAATTAATTTAGGAATAAGACCACATGATTTTAGTGGATTTAGAAGTAATACAACAAGTTATTCAGTAACAGTACCAGCAGACACTGAAAGTGTTGAAGTATATGCAGAAGCACAAGATAGTAATGCAACAGTAACGGGAACAGGAACAGTAAATCTTCAAGAAGGAGAAAATACTATAAATGTTGTAGTAACAGCAGAAGATGGAACAACAAAAACATATACTATAGTAATTACTAAGGAAACTGCAGAAGATACTGGAGAAAATACAGAAATAGTTGAAGGGGAAGGACTTGCAAGTTTAAGCATTCAAAACATAGAAATTTCACCAAAATTTGAAACAAATGTATATGAATATACAGCAAAATATATAGGAGAGGATACATCTTTACAAATTGAAGCAAATCCAACTAATGAGGAATATCAAGTAGAAATAGTTGGAAATGAAGATTTGAAAGAAGGAGAAAATTTAATTACAATTTTAGTTTCAGATAGTGATGGAAATAATGTTGCAACATATCAAATAACTGTAAATAAGAGTTTAGTAGATGAAGAAGCCTTAGCAAGAGAACAGGCAGAACAAGAGCAAAGACAAAGAATGATTATTGGAGCAGTTATTGCGGTCGTTGTAGTTATTGCTATAATAGTATTTGTAATAATAAGACGTAGAAGAAATAGAGCATTTGCAGAAGAATATTCAGGAGTACCTTTCTATGGAATGAATAAAGATGATGATGACGTAAATGATGAAGATTTTGAAGAAACACCAAAAGCATTAAAAAATAAAAGAAAATTCATAGAAGAAGAGAAAGACGATGGTCAAGATAATAATTTGAATGATAATTATGATGCAAATGAAGATTATGAAGATGAAAAAGAAAATTATGAAGAAGAAAATCAAGAGATAATGTCAAGGTTACAAGATGATGAAGGTGAAAGAGCAAGGAGAGAAAGAGTAAGAGCAAAATTTTTAGATGGATATTCTAAAAGTATGACAGATAGAGAAGAAAGCAATAATTCAAGAACATATAACAAAAATGATGATGAAGATGATTTAGATGACAAAGCGGAGGCTTTTGCATCAAGAGTAAAACGTAATAGCAAAGGAAAGCGTTTTAAATAATAGGCATTTTGTTATCTAGAACGATAAAAAGGAGAAGTTTAGACTATAACTTCTCCTTTAAAATATAGAGGGGATTAGCAACATCCTCCTCTATTACCACCACAACAGCAGCAGATTAATAATATAAGGATTATAATCCAGCAACAGTCGTCACCAAATCCGAATCCACCGCATCCTCTATTCTCTGGCATAGTCTAGACCTCCTTTCGAAGTAGATAAACAACAATATGTTTTGTTTTCCTTTGTATAATACATAGTATGAAAATAAAAAAAATGTGTTACAAAATTTTATTTAGATTAATTTAATTTAAAAATCTAGAACCTTGATTTTTGGGTTAAAAAAGTATATAATATCAAAAAATAATTATAAAATATGCAATTGATATTTGATTATAAAGTTATTGGAGGAAAATTTAAAATGTACTCAAATAAATATATAAGAAATTTTTGTATAATTGCACATATAGACCATGGTAAATCAACTTTAGCAGATAGATTAATAGAAATGACAGGAGTATTATCTAAGCGTGAAATGGAAAGCCAAGTGTTAGATAATATGGAAATAGAGAGAGAAAGAGGAATAACTATAAAATCTCAAGCTGTCAGAATGATTTACAAGGCAAAAGATGGACAAGAATATACTTTTAATTTAATAGATACACCAGGACATGTTGATTTTAATTATGAAGTATCAAGAAGTTTAGCTGCATGTGACGGAGCAATTTTAGTTGTGGATTCAAGTCAAGGTGTTGAGGCTCAAACGCTTGCAAATGTGTATTTAGCTATAGACAATAACTTAGAGATTTTACCTGTATTAAATAAGATAGATTTACCAAATGCAAGAGTAGATGAGGTAAAACATGAAATTGAGGAAATAATAGGAATTCCGGCAGAAGATGCACCATGTATTTCTGCAAAATCAGGTTTAAATGTTGACCAAGTTTTAGAAAGAATTGTAACAGATTTGCCAGCACCCAAAGGAGATGTAAATGCTAAAACAAAATGTTTAATATTTGATTCATATTATGATAATTACAAAGGTGCTTTAGCATATGTAAGAGTAGTTGATGGAAAAGTTAAAGTTGGTGATGAAATAAAACTTATGGCAACAAATAAAACTTTTACGGTAGCTGAAGTAGGATATTTTATTCCTGGTTCATATATGCCAGTAGAGGAGATAAAAGCAGGAGAAGTTGGATATATTGCAGCAAGTATAAAAACTTTATCAGATATACATGTTGGAGATACAATTACATTAAATGATAACCCAGCAGATGAGCCACTTAAAGGATACAAAAAAGTTACACCAATGGTATACTGTGGTTTATACCCAATAGATGGTAGCCAATATGAAGATTTAAAAGAAGCATTAGAAAAATTAAAGTTAAATGATGCAGCATTAGAATTTGAACCAGAAACATCAGCAGCTTTAGGATTTGGATTTAGATGTGGGTTCTTGGGATTATTGCATTTAGAAATAATAGAAGAAAGATTAGATAGAGAATTTGATTTAGGGTTGATTACAACTGCACCATCAGTAATATATAAGGTATATAAAACAAATGGAGAAGTTTTAGAACTATATAATCCAGAAGATTTACCTAAACCACAAGAAATTTCATATATTGAAGAGCCATTTGTAACAGCAAACATTTTAACACCAAGAGAGTATGTAGGAAATATTATGGAACTATGCCAAAGAAGAAGAGGTATATATATTGATATGAAATATCTTGATGAGCATAGAGTGACTTTAGTATATGAAATGCCTTTAAACGAGATAATATATGACTTTTTTGATAACTTGAAATCAAAAACAAAAGGATATGCATCACTTGATTATGAATTTAAGGAATATAGAAAATCAAATCTAGTAAAACTAGATATTTATATTAATAATGAACCAGTTGATGCTTTAAGTTTTATAGTTCATAAAGATAGCGCATATGATAGAGGAAAGAAAATGGTGGAAAAGCTAAAAACAGTTATACCTAGAAAACTATTTAAAATTCCAATTCAAGCGGCAATTGGTGGACAAATTATAGCAAGAGAAACAATTTCAGCTTTAAGAAAAGATGTGCTTGCAAAATGTTATGGTGGAGATATTACTAGAAAGAAAAAGTTGCTGGAAAAGCAAAAACGTGGAAAGAAAAAGATGCGTGAGATTGGAAATGTAGAGATACCACAAGAGGCGTTTTTGTCAGTATTGAAGCTTGATGATGAATAAAATATTTTAATTTAAAATTTTATAATGAAAGGATCGATAATTATGAATATTACGGCAGAACATTTAGAAAAGATAAAAGGAATGTTAAGGGATGTGAAAAAGGAGATTGAAATAGCAGAACTTGCGAAAAATGTCGCAAGTGAATATAACCAAAATCTTACAGAAGAAGATAGAATGAATCCAAATGCTGTATTTGATTTGGCAATGGTTATGAACATAGGTGAAACAGCAGAAGATATATCTTGGATCTATGATAAGACATGTAATTGGAGAGAACATCCTGAAGCAATAAAATTAAATGAACAACACGGAGAATATTCAGTAAAAATGTTAGAACAAATGGGAATAAATTTAACTGCAGAAGAGAAGAAAGAAATATCTGGACATTCAAAAAAGGAATTTCCTACATTAAGATCTAAAATAATAAAGGGAGCAGAAGTATGTGTGGCTTGTAATAGAAAACGTATGTATAGAGGAGAAGAAAAAGAAGAAAGTAGTTATGATGAACTTAAAGGTATCTTACTAGAAGAAGGAATACCAGTACCAGTAATGTCAGTTTTGATGAGTGTGAATTACCATGAAAGACAAGAAGATGAAAGAAGTAGATAAAATTTATTTAATAAGGAATGATATAAAAAATGAAAAACAATAATTTTGATGACCAAGTAGAAGGAAGAAATTCCGTACTAGAACTATTAGAAAGTGGAAAAGACATAAACAAAATATATATAACAAAAGGAGAAAAACATGGTTCTATAAACAAAATAATAGCAAAGGCAAAAGAAAATGGAATAATAATAGTAGAAAAAGATAAAAATCAAATGAGACAAATGGCACAAAATGAAAACTACCAAGGAGTAATTGCAATTGTACCACCTTATGAGTATTGTGAAATTGAAGATATTTTAGATGAAGCAAAAAGAAAAAATGAAGATCCTTTTGTTTTAATATTAGATGGAATTGAAGATCCGCACAATCTAGGTTCTATAATAAGAACAGCAGAAACCGCTGGGGTACACGGAATAATAATACCCAAAAGAAGAGCTGCATGTGTAAATAGTACAGTAAATAAAGTTTCTGCAGGAGCTGTACAGCATATGAAAATTGCTAGAGTAACAAATATTTCTGATAGTATTGAAAAGCTAAAAGAAGCGGGGCTTTGGATTTGTGGTACAGATATAAGTACTGATACTTACTATAATGAGCAAGACTTAACAGGCCCTTTAGGAATAGTTATTGGTAATGAAGGTTCAGGAATTAGTGAAAAGGTTAAGAAAAATTGTGATTTTTTAGTAAAAATTCCTATGAAAGGTAAAGTGAATTCGTTAAATGCTTCTGTTTCAGCAGGAATTGTTATTTATGAGGCTTTAAGACAAAGAGAGGCGGTTGGAAAATAATTACAATTTTGGCTACGTCAAACTTCATTAGAAATTTAATCAACGTACAGATAGTACGCCTCATAAATTTCAAACTCGTTTTTCTTGCCAAAATTTAATTCTTTTCCAACTAAAACTAAAATTAATTTTAAAGGAGAGAAATCAGAGATGATACCAAGAAAGAAAAGAAGATTAATTTTAATTGTTTCAATTGTTTTAATAATATTAATGTTATTAACAGCTTTTTTATTAATATATATAAATACAGACATGTTTAAATCAAATAAAACTTTATTTGTGAAATATTTAGAAAAAAATGTTGAAAATATGGAAGAAATGTACACACAAGTTGGGCAGAAAAATGATTATGAAAATTCTCTAGAGCAAAGTAAATATACAGTAAACACTCAAATAAACGTAAATAATACAGAGAACATTGGTACAACTGAAGAAAATACAGATAATATAATAAATCAATTAAAGTTAGTTTCAGACGGACAAGTAGATTTAGCTAATCAATATAATTATCAAAAAATGAATTTATATAAAGGAGAAGATAGTATATTAGGATTAGAATATGTTCAAGATTCTAATACATATGGACTCCGTTTTTCAGACTTATTTCAACAATTTTTATTAGTTGATAATGATAATTTGCAAGGATTATTTACTAAATTAGGATATACAGATGAAGAAATAGCAAATATACCAAATCAACTAAATTTAGATTTATCATCAGCAGGTTTGACAATAAGTAATGAAGAAAAGCAAACTTTTTCAAATAAATATATACAAATCATAAAAGACAATCTTGAAGATAAAACTTTTTCTAAAGAAGAAAATCAAACTATAGAGATTGATGGAAAGAGTGTACAAGTAAATGCATATTCAGTAACATTAACGAAAGAACAATTAAATAATTTATATATAAGCATTTTAGAACAATTAAAAAGTGATGAATTAATATTAGGAAAAATAGATGCATTGGAAGTAGCGATGGGTAAAAGTTATCAGATAATTAGAGATAGCAATTCTAATAATGGAGCACAGAGTTTAAGAGATTTATTTACAACAGAAATTGATGATACTATAACTCGGAATTAAGCAAAATAATATAGGGCAAGATGAAACAAAAATAATAGTTTATGAAAATATGAAAAATACAGTAAGAACTGCAATTCAAACTTCTGAATATGAAATCAATTTGGACTTCTTATCAACAAATGGAGAAAATTTTATACAATATAAAGACGATAATATGACTAATGGTACAACTAAAATAATTAGTTTAAGTAAAAGTAATACTGGTATAGAATTAAATATTGATAATTATAAAGAAGGAGATGAAGAGAAAAATACTTCTATAATACAAAATACACAAGTTAGTGGAAATACTATGAAAAAAAGTATTTCGGTAAAATATGAAGATTCTGATAATCGTGTTGAAGCATATGTAACTCAAAACTATCAAACTGTAACACAATTTAATAATGAAATGACTTTAAATAGTGAAAACTCTATTAAATTAAATGACTTAGATGAAGAAGAATTACAAACTTTAATGTCAACAGTAACTGAAGGTGTAAATAATAAATTAAATGAAATTCAAACTGAGGTTAATCTGGCAGAATTACAACAAGTGCTAATAAATGCAGGATTAGTAAAAGAACAACAAAATATGGAACTATCAGGAACAACAGAAACTGCAAAAACAAGATATAATTCTCAATTTGAAATGTTGAAAGGTGCAAACTTAGATGCAGATAATGTATTAAATGCAATTAATGCTTCACAAAATTATATTAGTAATTTAGATGTTGTTTCAAATACAGAATTAAGAATAATGTTAGACAGAAATACAAATAATCCAGATGTTGTTACAACTTTGAAAAATTTTATTGAAGAACATAAAAGAGAAAAATATAATATTGATATTGAATATGATGAACAGACAGGTCTTGTGAGTGATTTGCTATTAACTATAGTTGTTGATGAAACTTAGTATGACAAAAAGAATAGATTACTAACATATTGGATACAATTAACATATACTATTTATGGGGGAATGTATATGTTAAAGAAAAATATTTTAATTGGAAATACTCCGTTAGTAAAAATAAATTATAAATACCAAGGAAAACAAAAGAGGATATATGCAAAACTTGAATATTTTAATTTAACAGGAAGCATAAAAGATAGAGTTGCATATTACATTTTAGAAAATGCAAAAAAGTGTGGAGAGTTAAAAGAAAAAATGCCTATAGTTGAAGCAACAAGTGGAAATACAGGAATTTCGTTAGCAGCTTTAGGTGCATATTACGATCATCCAGTATATATATTTATGCCAGATTGGGTAAGTAAAGAAAGATTAGAATTAATGAAAAGTTTTGGTGCCAATATAATTCTAATATCCAAAGAGGGAGGAGGATTTATAAGATGCGTTGAAGAAGCTAAAAAAATGGCAGAAGAAAAAGGTGGATTTTTATCAAATCAATTTGCAAATAAAGATAATTTTCAAGCACATTATGAAACAACAGGAAGAGAAATAATAGAGCAAGCTCCAGAAGAATTAGGAGGATTTGTTTCAGGTGTAGGAACTGGTGGCACACTTATGGGAATAGGTACTAGACTAAAAGAAAAATTTAAAGATTTGAAAACCGTTGCAGTAGAACCAGACAAAATGCCAATAATATCTCAAGGTAAAAAGATTGATCAACATAAAATAGAAGGAATAGGTGATGATTTTGTCCCTGATTTAATTGATAAAGATAAAATAGATAAAATTATTTTAGTAAATGATGAAGATTCAATTAATATGTCAAGAATATTCGCCAAAAAATTAGGGTTAGGTGTTGGGATTTCTTCTGGTGCGGATTTTATAGGAAGTGTTTTATTGAATGAAGAGTTAGAAAATCCAGTTGTTACAGTTTTTGCTGATGATAATAAAAAATATTTGTCAACAGAATTATCAAAAGAGCTTGATAATAACAAAAATTTTATTTCAAATCAAATAAAATTGATAAATTATGAAGTAGTATAAAACATAGATGAGACAATTATAGATTGTAGAGAAATGAAGTCAAATCTTTTTACTACTTATAATATAGTGTAGTGCAATAAAAATGCAAAAGGAAGGGATATATATGAAGAACAAAAAAATAGTAATTGGGATAATTGCAATAATAGTAATTGTAGCAATAATAGTAGCAACAGTAATATTAGTACAAAAAAATGACCAAAAACAAGCTGAGCAAGCATTAAATGACTACATAAATTTAATAAACGAAAAAGACTACGAAGGAATGTATCAAAAAGTTGCAAGCATGAATATGAGCAAAGAAGACTATATAACGAGAAATCAAAACATATATGAAGGAATTGATAGTAGCAATATCAAAATCTCAATTTCAGATACAGCAAAAAACGACAATGGATATCAAATTTCATATAGACAGCAAATGTACACATCAGCTGGGGAAGTTGATTTCTATAACATAGCAAATATGGTAAAAGAAAACGGTGAATACAAACTACAATGGACATCTAGAACAATCTTTCCACAACTTGAAGAAACAGATAAAGTAAGAGTAGAAACAATAAAAGCAAAAAGAGGAAGTATATTAGACAGAAATGATAACCCATTAGCAGAAGATGGGCAAATTGCATCAGTTGGAATAGTACCAGGCAAATTAGGAGAAGCAAGAGATGAAAATATTAGCAAAATTTCAGAATTAACAGGAGTTTCAGTCGATTATATAAATGAAGAATTAAGCGCATCATATGTAAAAGATGATACATTTGTACCAGTAAAGAAAATTTCAGATTCAGACACTGAATTAAAAAATCAATTATTACAAATACCTGGTGTAATGATAAATAAAGAAGATGGAAGAGTATATCCATTAGGAGAGGAAGCAGGACATTTAATCGGATATGTACAATCAATAAATGCAGAAGAATTAGAGAAAAATGAAGGAAAAGGATATACAACAACAAGTTTAATTGGAAAATCAGGATTAGAACTAGCCTATGAAGATACATTAAGAGGTATTGATGGAACAAGAATTTACATATTAGATTCAGATGGAAATGAAAAAACAGAAATAGTAAAACAAGATAAAAAAGATGGTCAAGATGTAAAATTAACTATTGACAGCGATTTGCAAAAATCAGTTTATGAGCAAATGAAAAATGACAAAGGACTTTTTGTAATAATGGAGCCACAAACAGGAGAATTATTAGCGTTAGTTAGTACACCAACATTTGACTCAAATGATTTTGTAGTAGGATTAACAAATAATCAATGGAACGAATTAAATAATGATGAAGCTAAACCATTATATAATAGATTTATACAGAAATACTGTCCAGGTTCAACATTTAAACCAGTTACAGGAGCAATTGGTTTGACATTAGGAACAATTAACCCAGATGAGGACTTAGGGTACACAGGAACAAGTTGGCAAAAGGACTCAAGTTGGGGAAATTATCACGTTACAACATTAACAGCATATAATGGAGCAAAAAATTTAATGAACGCAATAATGTATTCAGATAACATATATTTTGCACAATCAGCATTAAAAATAGGGGCACAAAATTATGCAAGTAGTTTAGATAAACTTGGATTTAATGAGCAATTAGACTTTCCATTAACACTTGCAAAATCACAATATGCAGATAATAATGGAACTTCAATTGAAGGAGAAACAAAGTTAGCTGATTCTGGATATGGACAAGGTGATATTTTAGTAAATCCAATACATATGGCATCAATTTATTCAGCATTTGCAAATGAAGGAAACATGATAAAACCAAGAATTGAATATGATGAAAGCAAAAATGGAGAAATATTAAAAGAAAATGCTATTACAAAAGAAGCAGCAGACACTATAAAAGAAGATTTAATACAAGTAGTTGAAAATCCAAATGGAACAGCAAATGATATGAAAATAAATGGATTAACAATTGCAGGAAAAACAGGAACAGCAGAATTAAAGATATCTAGCGAAGATACAGAAAGTGGAACATTAGGATGGTTCAATTGTTTTACAACAGATAGAGCAGAAGGAAATCTTTTAATAGTAAGTATGGTTGAAAATGTACAAAACAACAGCGAAGGTGGAAGCCATTATTTAATACAAAAAATCAGAAATTTGTTAGTTTAGGGACGTGCCAAATTGTTTCAAAATGAAACAAAAGGGACAGACCTTATAAAAAGTTTTAAATATTAAAAAAGCAATAATTTTTTGTTAAAAAACAGATAAAAATTATTGCTTTTGACATTTTTAGTTTACATCCGAAAATTATTCCAATTTCCTATCTCTAGAATTATTTAAATTTTGAGTATTTTGAACTGAATGATTTGAAGTATTACACATCCTTTCATACTCTTTACACTTAATTTTATAATCCATTTGCAAACAAAGGTAACGATAATATGAGCATGCCTGTTCATATTGCATCATAGGATTTAGAAACGGATCTTTATACATCTCGTTAAAATCAATTTGTCCATTAGGAGACATATAATCCATATAAGGAGGCATATTATTTAAATCTCTATTACCATTAAAATCTCTATCCATAAATTTCTCCTTTCCAATTTCAAATATTAATTATACAAAAGCAATGTTCATAAAAAAGTATATCCCTTAAGAAAATATATTGTAAAAATAGAAAAATATGCATACAACAATCTATAAATCTAAATTAAAAAAAGGGAAAACTTGAATAAAAATAAAAGTATAAAAAGCAGCAAATATGCCATGCAAAATTTTCCCATAAATGTAAGGTTTTATAGACAAATCAGTTTTTGCAGTAATACTAAATACCTGTAAAAAGACAGAAATACCACCAAAACCAAGTAAAAAAGCAGTAATAATAAGATTAATAGAAATCTTTTTACAAGCAATAGAAGAAATAATTTGAATACCATTAGTAATTTCCAAAATTCCAGTTAAAAGTCCAGAAGCAAAACTAGAATCAATATGTAGAAAATTCAAAATAGGAGAAATAGCCATACATAAAACATTCAAAATCCCACTAGCTTTTAAAATAGAAATGATGCTAGAAAATAAAACAACAAATCCTCCTATTAAAAGAATAGTAGAAATACTATTAGTAATACTTTCAGCCATAATTTCACCCAAATTTGAAAAAGTAGCAGTTTTTTTATCAGGAACATAATTTAAAATATAATTATAAGATGATTTTTTCATAATAACTTTTTTATCTTTACCGATACTATCATTTTTATTTCTTTTCCAAAAACGAAAAATAAAGCCAACACTTAAACAACCGAGCAAATGAGTTATAAAAAGCAAAATACCAATTCCAGTATTCTGATACATCAAAATACCGACAGTACCAATAATAAATAAAGGACCAGAATTATTAGTAAAACTAAGTAACCTTTCACATTCAGCCTTTGTACAGATATTATTTTCTCTAAACTTACTTGCAATTTTAGCACCAACAGGATAACCACTAATAATCCCCATGATAAAAGCAAAAGCACCTTCACCAGAAATATTAAAAAGAGGTCTCATATAATTGTTTAACAATCTTCCAAAAATATTAATAATATTAGTATGCATAAGTAATTCAGTAGCAACAAAAAAAGGAAATAAAGAAGGAACTACTGAAGTTGCCCATAATTGTAAACCTGATTTTATAGCTGGAAGATTACTACCAGAAAAAATTAATAAACAAGCAGTAAAAGCTAAAAAAATCAATGCTAAAAAATTTCGTTTAACTTTAAAAACAAAAAAATTACAAGAATGCATTAAACTTCTCCTCCTTTGGTTTGGTCAGTTTGGGGACAGGTTCGGACTGACCACTTTTGGTCACTTTGGGGACGGCACTTTAATATATAATCTAAAAAATTAATAAAAAATACGTATTTTTTAACAAATATAAGTTAGTTTTAATATATTATTATAATATTTTATTACCCAAAACTCTCATTATTACTAGAATTTCTAAAGATTAATAAAAATTTATTAAGTGCCGTCCCCATACTATCCATAAATGGTCACAACGAACCTGTCCCCAAACTGACCAAACTAACTAAATTAGACTTGTATTTTTTGGCGAAAAATGATATAGTATAGAAAATTGAAAAGGAAGTGGAAAATTGAATATCAAGGAGATATTAGAAAATTCAAATTTAACAATTCCAAAAGATAATATTTTATATAATGAAGACATGAAAAAGCACACAACATTTAAAATAGGTGGACCAGCAGAGTGCTTCATAAAAATAAAAACAAAAGAAGAACTAAAAGAAATATTAAATATTGCAAAAGAAAATAAAATACCAGTAACAATACTAGGAAATGGAAGCAATATTTTAGTTTTAGATGGTGGAATAGAAGGAATTACATTAACAATTCAAATTGAATATATTGATATAAAACAAAACGGAGAAAAATATAAAATATATGTTGGTGGAGGATACAAACTTTCAAAACTTGCACAAATTTGTCTAAAAAATGAAATTTCTGGTTTTGAAGAATTATCAGGAATTCCTGGAACAATTGGTGGCGCGGTTAGTATGAATGCTGGAGCTCACGGTAAAGAAATGAAAGATATAGTTGAAAAGATAAAATGTGTAGATATAAATGGTAATGAAAAAGAATTTTCAAATGAAGAGGCAAATTTTGAATATAGAAAAAGTATATTCAAAGGTAATTCATATATTGTTACAGAAGTAGTTTTGAACTTAGAAAAAGGAAAAAAAGAAGAAATAAAAGCAAAAATGGATGAATATGCACAATATAGAAAAACAAAACAGCCTATTGAATATCCAAGTGCAGGAAGTACATTTAAAAGAGGAAAAGACTATATTACAGCAAAATTAATAGATGATGCAGGTTTAAAAGGGTATTCCATTGGAGATGCAGTAGTTTCAACAAAACATAGTGGTTTTGTAATAAACAAAGGAAATGCAAGTGCAAAAGATGTGCTAGATTTAGTAAAATACATAAAAGACACAATAGAAGAAAAATTTAATAAACAGATAGAGTTGGAAATTGAAGTAGTCGGAAAGGATTGATATTAAAATGAAAGGCTTTATGCATTGGTTTAAATCAAGCAACAAAATGAAAAGATGGATGTTTTTAATCTTAATAGGAATTTTACTTGCATGTTATGGACTAGCTGAAATAATAGTTATGAAAGAAATTTCATTTCAAGAAGTAGGAAAAGTAGTAGTAATATTTATAATAGGATTTATAGCAATAGTATTAGGCTTAATAGGATTAAATAAAAGGACATTAGAAGTTTTAATAGAAGCAACAGATGAAAGAATGGAGAATAAGAAAAATGTAAATATAAATTCTCTAATCTTTAACAAAACAGTATATGACAAAGGACCAAATATTGTAGTAATTGGTGGAGGAACAGGATTAAACACAGTTTTAACAGGATTAAAAAATTATACAAGTAATCTAACTGCAATAGTTGCAGTATCTGATTATGGAGAAGAAGCAACAAATTCAAGAAAAGAGTTAGACATGTTGCCATTAGGAGATATAAAAGACAGTATAGTTTCTTTAGCAAGTAAAGAAGAACAAATGGAAAAACTTATGAACTATGAATTTACTAATGGTAGATTAAGAGGACTAAACTTTTCAGATATATACTTTTCAGCAATGAAAAATATAACTGGAAATTTTGAGGATTCCATTGTAAAAAGTAATCAAATATTCAACATGGTTGGAAAAGTTATGCCAGTAACTTTAGATGAGATGAAAATTGTTGCAGAACTTGCAAATGGATACATTGTAGAAGAAAAATCAAGAATACCAGAGGTTGTTTCAGACAAACTAACAAAAATTAGCAGAATAATGCTTAGTCCATCAAATTGCAGACCAGCTCCAGGTGTAGTTGAAGCTATAAAAAATGCAGATTGTATTATAATAGGACCAGGTAGTCTTTATACAAATGTTATACCTAATTTACTAGTAAATGGAGTTGCAAGAGCAATAAAAGAAAGTACAGCAATAAAAGTGTATGTAAGTAATATAATGACAGAACCAGGTCAGACAGATGATTATAGTGTTACAGACCATATAAATGCAATTATTGAACATTGTGGTACAGGATTAATAGATTATTGTATATATGATACAGGAGAAATTGTCCCAGAATTTATCAAAAAATATAATTTAGAAGGACAAGACCTAGTAGAACAGGACGTAGATAAAATAAAAGGAATAAAATTCTTACAAAGAAATTTATCAATGATATCAAATGATATGATTAGACATGATCCAAGTTTAGTTGCAGAATCTATAATCGAATTAATTTGTGATGATTTAAAATATCAAGATAAACAAAATGATCCACAATATTTAATGTTAAATACAAAACTAAGAGAAGAAAAAAGAATAAACAAAATTAAAAAAAGAATGGCGAAAAAAGAGAAAAAGAAATTGGAAGGAAAAGCTGGAAAAAGAGAAAAAGAAAGAAAAGGAAAAAGCAAATTTAGTAGTAAATATAGTGACAGAATAGAGTCAATCAGAGAAGCAGATAGAATAGCAAGAAGAAAAGTTCAAAGAGACCAAGTAAAAAGAAAAAGAGCAAGGACTACATCACGCAATGAAAGGATATTAACACAAAATAGAAATAAAGCAAAAATGAGCAATTTAAAAGAAGATAAAGAAAAAATAACAAAACCAAAAAGTGCAAGAGGAAGAAAAAAGACGCCAGAAGAGATTAGAAAAGAAATGCTAAAAAAATTAAACGAAACTAAATAGTTTACTATTTTTAGAAATGGAGAAAATATTATGAAAATTACAAAGGAAAATTTAAATCTAGAAAATGGACTAAAGAAAGAATGGATAATAACAAATGGAATAGGAGGATTTAGCTCATCAACAGTAATTGGAGCGAACACAAGAAAATACCATGGTTTGTTAATTGCACCACTAACACCTCCAGGAAGAAGGCATCTAATTTTATCAAAACTAGATGAAAGCATAGAAATAGGAAGCAAAAAGTATGATTTATACACCAATGTATGTCAAAACAATATTTCAGAAGGATTCAAATATCAAGAAGAATTTAGAAGAGATTATGTGCCTATTTTTAAATATAAAATAGGTAATGTTGAAATAACTAAAATGATTGCAATGGAATATGGACACAACACAGTTGGTGTATATTATAAAATAAAAAATGCAAGTCAAAAGGCTAAATTAACACTTGCACCAGTAATAAATTTTAGAGACTTCCATCAAATGAATACAAACCATTATTTCAATTTGAGACAAGAAATAAAAGACAAAAAAGTAAAAGTAGTAATAGATGACAATCCAGAAACACCAATATATATGGGCATTTCAGATGGAAATTATCAAGAACACTATAATGACACTTTTGCACACATGTTTTACATAGAAGAAGAAAAAAGAGGATTTTATCCAGAAGAAAATCATAGTGTACCAGGAGTTTTTGAAATAGAAATAAAACCAAAAGAAGAAAAAGAAATTACATTTATATGTTCATTGGAAGCAAATATTGAAACAAAAAGTGTAAGAAAGTTTATCAACAATGAAATAATTAGAGCAGGAGAAATCTTCAATGAATCATTATTGATTGACAATAGAAAGCAAAATAAGACTGAAAAAGAAATTGAAAAAGATGATTTAATCAAGACATATTTAATGGCAGCAGATAATTTTGTAGTATACAGACCAAATTTTAGATTACATACAATTATTGCAGGATATCCATGGTTTTTAGATTGGGGAAGAGACAGTCTAATTGCATTTGAAGGAATATTATTAATCCCAAAAAGATTTGAAATTGCAAAAGAAGTTCTATTAACTATGATTAGAGATATACAGTTTGGATTAGTACCAAATGGATATTCAGGCTATGATGGTAGACCTTTGTATAACAGTGTTGATGCATCATTACTACTATTTGAACAAGTACAAAAATATTTAAAATATACAGCTGACTACAAATTCATAAAAGAAAAAATTTATCCTAAACTAGAAGAAATTATAGAAAATTATTGTGCAGGAATTGATGTAGATGATAATAATATCTATTTAGATTCAGATGGACTAATAGTTTCAGGAACAACTGAAACACAAAATACTTGGATGGATGCAAAATATGATGGGGAAGCAATAACTCCTAGAAATGGAAAAGCAGTAGAAGTAAATGCTTTGTGGTATAACGCAAATTGCATTATGGCAGAATTGACAAAGAAAATGGGACATTTCTTTAACTTTCAATCTAGAAAATACAAAGAATTAGCAGAAAGATGTAAAATATCATTCCGCAATAGATTCTATAATGAAAGAACAAAATGCCTGTATGATGTATTAGGAGATCCAAAAATAAGACCAAACCAATTATTTGCATTAAGTTTAACACATCCTGTACTAGAACCAAGTTCAGAAGAAGCAAAAAATACAATAAAAACAGTAGAAGAAAAACTATTAAATCCATATGGCCTAAAAACATTAGCAAAAGGTGAAGAAAATTATGTTGAAATATATGAAGGCTCACCAGAGAAAAGAGACAGTAGTTATCATCAAGGAATTACATGGCCATGGCTTTTAGGATTGTATTATGATAGCTTAAAAAATAGCTTATATACAGCAAAAACATTAGAAGAGAGACAAGAATTACGTAAAAAAATAGAAGATTTAATTAAAAAAACAACTAAAACCTTTAAAGAAGAAATTTATCATAGAGGTTGTATAGGTGGAATTGCAGAAATTTATGATTCTAAAGAACCATATTTGCCTAAAGGTTGTATAACACAGGCTTGGAGTGTTGCTGAGGTGTTTAGAATCATATTAGGAAGGTGAGGTTGAAAAAAACAAATGAGAATTTTGGGAATAGATCCAGGATTTGCAATAACTCGGATATAGCATAATAGACTATGTGGGAAATAAATTCAAATTAATAAATTCTGGAGCAATTTTAACAGAAGCAAAAGAGTCTTTTCCATTAAGGCTAGAAAAAATATATACTGATTTAACACAAATAATAGAAGAATATAAACCAGAAGCAATGTCAATAGAAGAGCTATTCTTCAACAATAATGCAAAGACAGCGATAAATGTAGCACAAGCAAGAGGAGTAATACTAATAACAGCAAGAATTCATAAAATTCCAACTTATGAATACACACCTTTGCAAGTAAAACAAGCAGTAACAGGATATGGAAGAGCAGATAAAATGCAAGTACAAAGAATGGTAAAAATGATATTAAACGAAGAAAAATTGCCAAAACTAGATGATATAACAGACAGTATGGCAATAGGAATATGCCATGCACATTCAGCAAAATTTGCACAAAAACTATAACAGGGATTAGGGGGACGGTCCTAAAAATCCATCTTTTTAGGGATTTAGGGACGGACCTTTTAAAAAATATCCAATATAAAAATTGTGTTGTGAAAGGAATGAAAAAATGGAAATATTAACAGATAAGAATAATGGGAATTATATCAAAGATACAAATCCATTTGAAAAATATCAGAAAATAGATAATGATGTAGTTTCGTTTTATATGCAATACAACCATTTAAAAAACATATATAGACAAGGATGGTTAAAGGTAAGAATTGGATTAGAGCATAGAGAAAAATGCGAATCAGTTGCAGACCATTCATTTTCAATGGCACTACTTGCAATTACAATGATAGAAAAATATAAGTTACCATATGATACTCTAAAATGCATAAAAATGTGTATTATACATGAATTGGGAGAAATATATGCTGGAGATTATACACCATATGACAATATAACAAAAGAAGAAAAACATTTAAAAGAAAAAGAAGCGATTCAAAAAGTTTTAAAACCATTAGACTTTGATAATGACTTTTTGCAGTTATGGGAAGAATTCGAAAAAAGAGAAACAGAAGAAGCAAAATTTGTTAAAAACTTAGATGAATTAGAATTCTTATTACAATCAGCTGCATATGAATTAGATGCTTCTAGTTTTAAAAGATGCATTGAGAATATTACTGATGAACATTGTAAAGAAATAGTTAATTCTTTAATTAATTTGACAAAAAACAATAAAAAACCAAAAATTGAGGGGTAAATAAGTTTGAAGGAGTGTCCCTAAATCCCTAAAAAGAGGGATTTTTAGGACCGTCCCCCTAATCCCTCTAAGGAGAGAAGAATGATTAGTGTAGAAAATTTAGAAAAAGAACTAAAAACAGGCAAATTAAATAGTATATACTTTTTATATGGTGAAGAATTATTCTTATTAGAAAATACGTTAAAAAAGATAAAGAACTTATTTGGGGAATGTATAAAAGGCATAAACTATATAAATATAGATGAAACAAACTACAATGAACTAATATCAGATATAGAAACACCAGCATTTGGATATGAAAAAAAGCTAATAATAGCAAGAAATACAGGACTTCTAAAAAAAGAAGGAAAAAGAAAAAATGCAGATTTAGAAAAAATGAGAGAAAAATTAATTGATTATATAAATAATAACTTAGATATAATTAAGCAAGGTGTAATTTTAGTATTTGTAGAAGAAGATGCAGATAATAAAAAAGAACTATTTAAAACAATTGATAAAAATGGAGTAGTTTGCAATTTTGAATATCAAAAACCGATACAAATAGAAAAAAGAATTGGAGCTATATGCAAAGCATATGAAGTGCAAATAGATAGTGGTACACTAAAATATTTCATAGAATGTTGTGGGACTAATATGCAAGACTTAATAAATGAAATTAGAAAACTGATAGAATATGTTGGAAAAGGTGGGAAAATTACAAAAGAAGATATTGATAAATTGTCAATAAAAAAACTTGAAAGTGTAATTTTTGATTTAACAGACAGTTTAGGTAAAAAAGAAACAGCAAAAGCTCTACAAGTTTTACAAAATTTAATTTATGCAAAAGAGCCTTTGCAAAAAATTCTAATTACTTTATATAATCATTTTAAAAAATTATACTTTACAAAAATTGCTTTAAAGAATGGAAAAGATATAATATCAAGTTTAAATTTGAAACCAAATCAGACTTTTTTAGTTAATAAATATAAAATGCAGGCAGGATATTTTAAACAAGAAGAACTAGCACAAATCTTGCAAAAACTTAGAGATGTAGATTATCAGTATAAGAATGGGCTTATTGATTTACAAGTTGGAATGGAAAGTATTTTGTGTGCGTATTGTTCAAAATAAATTTAATAATAAAAAATGAATAATAAAACCAATTATTGATAAAAATAAAAGAAAAGCCAAATAAAAGAAAAAATTTTATTAATAAGGGGTTTTTATTATGTTAAAAAACAAGAAAAAAATAATAATATTATCAATAACCATATTACTAATAGGGATAATTGCCTTCATAGTACTCTTTGAAAACAACGAAGTAGAAGCACTATCTAAATACGGTTCAAGAGGAGACGAAGTAAGGCAAATACAAACGAAACTAAAAAGATGGGGATATTATAATGGAAATGTAGATGGGATATTTGGAAGTCAAACACTAGAAGCGGTAAAATATTTCCAAAGAAAAAATGGATTAACAGTTGATGGAATAGCAGGACCAGCAACTTTAAAAGCCATGGGAATATACAATTCTAGTAATTCAAGCTCATCATCTTCATCAAGTAATTCTAGCAATGTAAACTTATTAGCAAGATTAATATATGGAGAAGCAAGAGGAGAGCCATATACAGGGCAAGTTGCAGTTGGAGCGGTAGTAATGAATAGAGTAAAAAGCAGTTCATTTCCAAATACTATTTCAGGAGTAATATATCAATCTGGAGCATTTGATGCAGTAAGAGATGGTCAAATTAATTTATCACCAAATAGTACAGCAATAAAAGCTGCGCAAGATGCTATAAATGGATGGGATCCATCATATGGAGCAGTGTATTACTTTAACCCATCTACTGCAACAAATAAATGGATATGGTCAAGACCTATGACTGTTACGATAGGACGACACAGATTTTGCAAATAAAATATCCTTGACAAAATACCCTCAAATTGATAATATATACTTGATAATTAGAAAAATGGGGGAAAAAATGTTATCAGTATATCCAAAAGCATATTTTGATAAAATAGAAAAAATAACAATAGAATTCATACAAAAAAATCATCTAAAAGCATTGATACTAGACATGGATAACACACTAATAAATTACAAAAAAGAAATGCCAGAAAACATTGAAAAATGGGCAAAAGACTTGAAAGGACAAGGAACAAAACTATATATATTATCAAACACAAATAAAAAAATAAAAGTAAAAAACATTGCTGAAAAATTGGATATTCCTTATAGAAGTTTTGCCAAAAAGCCATTAAAATCTGGCTTTTTAAAGGTGCAAAAAGAACTTGGATATAAACCAGAACAAATAGGAGTAGTTGGAGACCAAATTTTTACAGATATAGTAGGCGGAAATCGCTGCAACATGTTTACAATATTAATAGACGCAATTGATGATAAAGACTTTTGGTATACTTTATGGAAAAGACCATTAGAAAAAATGTTAAAAAAGAAATTTAAAGAAAAAGGATTATAGACAAAGGAGAAAAAGTAGATGTATATAAATGATGTACATATCGCATACTATTTAGTAGCAGCAATTTTAGGATTAATAGTAGGAGAATTAGTAAATTGGGCAAATAAAAGACTGCCAGAATATAAAAAAGTAATATCAAAAGACATAATAACAGAATACAAAATGAATTTTAAGCCAAATTACATTTTAATGCTTTTAACAGCAGCAATATATGTTTCACTAATATACGTATATGGAATACAAGAAACTTTGATTGCAAATTTTGATTTAATAAAATTCATGATATTAACACCAATGTTATTATCGGCATTTGTAATTGACTATAAACTGCAAATAATACCTAATAGGCTAAACCTAACAATTTTTGAAATAGGAATAATTTTTGCATTTTTGTATGGATTGTCAAATGTCGCAATAACAATAAATATGTTACTTGGAATGCTTGCAGGAGGAGGAATCTTCTTATTAATTACATTACTAGGAGGAATATTTTATGGAAAAGAAGCCATGGGCTTTGGTGATGTAAAATTAATGGGAGCATTAGGATTATATTTTGGATTATCAAACATAATAATAATAACATTAGTTTCATTCCTAATAGGAGCAATACTTAGCATAATATTACTTGTAACAAAATTAAAAAAATCAGATGAATATATACCTTTTGGACCATTTATAGTAATTGCAACATTTCTAAGTATGTATGTGCCATTTGAACAAATAAAAAATGTGCTAATGACCATCTTTACTCTAGGCTTGTATCAAGTCTAGTTGGAGAATAATTACAATTTTCCAACTAAATTATTGCTTTTAAAAACATATATAAATAAAAAATAAAAAATGGGGGATGGCTATGAATCCTAAGTTACAATGGTTAAGAAATAAAATGTCAAGTTTAGACTTACAAGGACTAATACTAACAAATCCAGTAAATATAAGATATTTAACAAATATAGATGCAGAAGGAATCTTGCTTTTAACAAGAAAAGACAATATATATATAACAGATGCAAGATATATTGAAGCAGTACACAGTACGTTAACATTATATGATGAAATCATTGTGTATGATATTCATGATGTATCTAAAGAGGACTACGAAAACTTTTTTATGTTTTGTGAAAATGTAGGATTTGAAGAATATGACATTTCATATGCAAAATACAAAGAATATATAAGAAAATATAAAATTCACAATTTTGTGGAAACAGAGCATATAATAGAAAAACAGAGAATGATTAAAGATGAAGATGAAATAAGAAATATTGAAAAAGCATGTGAAATTACAGATAACTGCTTTTCGTATTTATTGACTTATATAAAACCAGGAATGACAGAAAAACAAATTGCAAATGAAATAGAAGATTATTATAAACAAAGAACAGATGGATTATCATTTGATACAATTGTTGCATCAGGTGAAAATACATCAAAACCACATGCAGTACCAACAGATAGAAAAATTCAAGAAAAAGATATAATCACAATAGATATGGGATGTAAAGTAAATGGATATTGCTCAGATATGACAAGGACATTTTTTGTAGGAGAAGTGCCTGAAGAAATAAAACCAGTATATGATCTAGTATTGAAAAATCAAGTTCAGACACTAGAAGCATATAAAGATGGAGCAAGTACAAGATTACTAACTAAAATGGTTGAAAATGATTTCAAATTACATGATTATGACTTGATTCATAGCTTAGGTCATGGTGTAGGTTTAGAAATTCATGAGCCTCCATATGTTAGTTATTCATCAGATACGCAATTACGTGAAAATATGGTAGTTACAGATGAGCCAGGTATATATATTCCAGGTAAGTTTGGAGTTCGTATTGAGGATACTGTTCAAATTACAAAATTTGGTTGTATAAGTTTAACAAAATCTGAGAAAAATTATATTATAATATAATGCTTGATTTTTAGCTATAAATATGGTAAAATAAGTAATGTTAATTTTAAAAACGGAAAATTGAAAGGAGAAATAATTATGGCATCAGTATATTCAGCAGGAGATTTTAGAAATGGAACAACATTTGAAATGGAAGGAAACGTATATAGAATTGTAGAATTTCAACACGTAAAACCAGGAAAGGGGTCAGCATTTGTTAGAACAAAATTAAAAAATGTAATAACAGGAGCAACATTAGAAAAAACATTTAATCCATCAGATAAATTCCCAGCAGCAGAAATTGAAAAAAAAGCAATGCAATATTTATATAATGATGGAGATTTATACTATTTTATGGATAATGTTACATATGACCAAATACCATTAAATAAAGAACAATTAGGAGACTGTTTAAAATACTTAAAAGAAAATATGGAAGTAACAATACTTTCATACAAAGGAAATGTATTTGCAGTTGAACCACCAACATTTGTTGAATTAGAAGTTACATATACAGAACCAGGATTTAGTGGAAATACAACAACAACATCAGGAAAACCAGCAAAACTAGAAACTGGATTAGAAATTCAAGTTCCATTATTCGTAAACATTGGGGATGTAATAAAAATAGACACTAGAACATGTGAATACATGGAAAGAGTATAAAGAAAGGTGATTAACAAAATGGGAATATTAAAAAACGAATACAAAAGTTTTTTAGATGACATAGAAAAAAATATAAAAGATCCACAAGATTTAGAATATATAAAAGGAAGATTTGCTTCTTTTTTAGACGTAATACTAGACCAAATGGACTATATTATGGACTATAAAAAAGAACAAATTGAAAAATTAGAAAACACACAAAAAGAATTAGATGACAAAATGGGAAAAATGCAACAAGTAATAGACAATATAGAAAAAGACATATATACAGAAGATGGATTTGATTTTGAAATCGTATGTCCATACTGTAATTATGAATTCTTCATAGATATAGATGAAAATAAAACAGAAATAACTTGCCCAGAATGTCAAAACGTAATAGAATTAGACTGGACAGGAGACACAGAGGAAAATGACAGCCATAACTGCAGCGGTAGCTGTGGTGGTTGCCATGGATGCGATGAAGAAGGAGAAGAAGATGATATGTAAGAGGGATTTAGAAAAAAGCCATTCGTATGAATGGCTTTTACTGACGCTCGGCGTCAGTTCGGGTCAGGTCCTACTTAAGTGAAACTATTTCAGACCCATTAAATAATATTATATAATAATAGCTAAAAGAAATCCAAAGGATTTTGATATTTTCCATCAATTCTAATACCAAGATGAAGATGACAACCAGTCGTAGCACCATTTGTAGGCCTTCCACTAGAATCAGAATATTGATTACCCTTAACACCATATACATACTTAGGACCAACAGTTCCAATAACTTGTCCTTGTTTAACTGTATCACCAACTTTTACAATATAATTTGGAGAACAATGACAATAAGTAACTCTAAAATTTCCGAAAGAAAGAGTAATAGTATAACCACCAGCACCTAAAAATTGAGTAAAAGTAATTTCACCATCTGCTACTGCAATAAATTTAGTACCTTCAGGTGCAGGAATATCAATACCAGAGTGAGAAGAAGAAGCACCACTAGTTGGAGAAACACGCTTACCAAAATATGAACTTATCCTGGTATATCCGAGGAAGAGGCCAAACAAATCCATTTGGATTAAAATCAATAATTTCACCAGAAATATTTGAATTAGAGTTGTATCCTGAACTAAAATATGGTATAAAAAATATGCAGATAAAAATTATTATAAATATAGTAAATGAATAAAAGATTTTAAAAAAATTTTGCAAATAAAATCACCTCGAAAAAATTATAAAATATATTGAAATAGAGACATAAATATATAATAATAAAACAATGATATAAATTTTATGGCAGGGGTAGAAGGATTCGAACCCTCACAGGCGGTTTTGGAGACCGATGTGCTACCATTAACACTATACCCCTATATAAATAATATTATTTATAACAACATTAATATATTAGCATAAAAATAAATATTTAGCAAGATTTTTTTCAAAAAAATCAGGATAAAGACATGAAAAAAAATTTCAAAGTTCTAAAATAATATAAAAATCAATAAAAACCAGTTCCAAATATAT
>CALXKC010000013.1 GCA_944388775.1 uncultured Clostridia bacterium
AAAAACAATATTGAAGTAATGAAAAAAGTATGCCCAATGGATGGCACATCAAAAAGAGAAGATATGAAACAATTAATCTTCTCCTTGACAAAAAGTATTCCTATGCTACGTGCTAATTTATTTGGTGCTATTCAAAGAAATTTACCTGATTGGAAAGTTAATAAATAAAGAAACTTTCCACCCACATACACATAAATCACTAATTAAGAAAATTTTTTACATTTTATATCTAAATTTCAAATTCGTAGTAAAAACGCAAGAAAATTAATTTTAATTTCTTGCGTTTTATCTCTTTATTATATTCTACCTTGTAGAATTTTTTACTATTTTTCTACTATCTCTAACATTGCCTCTTTTAATTCTGCTAATTTCTCTTCCGCTTCTTTTTCAGTATTTCCCTTAATTCCCATATATAACTTAATTTTAGGTTCAGTTCCAGAAGGTCTAATACAGCACCAACTATTGTCCTCTAGTTCATAATACAAAACATTTGATTTTGGCAATCTAGTTTTTGATATTTCTCCTGTTTTCATATCTTTGACTACATCTTTTTCAACATCTTTAAATACCAAAACCTTATATTTTCCAATACTTTCTATATCTGTCTCTCTCATTTTAGTCATCATATCTTTTATTTCTTGAGCACCCTGCACACCTTCCCTAACAATTGAAACTTGTGCTTCTTTATAATATCCATATTTTTCATAAATATCAATCATTGCATCCCATAAGGTCTTACCTTTTGAAGCATAGAAACAAGCTGCTTCACATAAAGCCATTACTGCTGCAATTCCATCTTTATCTCTTGCATAATCACCAATTAAACATCCGTAACTTTCTTCAAATCCAAAAACATATTTTTTATCATGGTTTTCATCCGCTTTTCTCATTACTGCACCAATATTTTTAAATCCAGTCAAAACTTCTATACACTCTAAACCATAATTTTTAGCTATTGCTTTAGCAAGTTCTGAAGATACTATTGTTGTTACAAATATTCCATTAGTAGGCAATATTCCTTTTTCTTTCATTTGTGAAATTCTATACTCTGCAATTAATAAAGCTGACATATTTCCAGTATAATTCATATATTCACCTGTTTTAGAATCTTTTGCATAAATACCTAATCTATCAGCATCTGGATCTGTTGCTAAAACCACATCTGCATCAACTTTTTTAGCTAATTCTAAAGCCAATTTGAATGCATTTGGATCTTCTGGATTAGGATAATCAACAGTTGGAAATTCTCCATCAGGATCTTTTTGTTCAGGTACTACATACACATTTTCCATTCCTAATTCTTTTAACAATTTTTCAGCTATCGTATTTCCTGTTCCATGTAAAGGAGTATATACAACTTTTAACTTTTTTCCCTGCTCTTTCATAATTTCAGGATTTAATATATGTTCTTTCAATACTTTTATATATTTTTCATCCATTTCTAGTCCGACAATATTTAATAATCCTTTTTCTATCGCTTCTTCCTTAGAAATTGATTTTATTTCACTAAAATCTTTTACATTTCTTACTTTTTCTATAATTTCTGTATCTCTTGGACTAACTATTTGTGAACCATCATCCCAATATACTTTGTATCCATTATATTTAGGTGGATTATGACTTGCAGTAATCATCACACCTGCTGTGCATTTTAATTCTCTGACTGCAAAAGATAATTCTGGTACTGGTCTTAGGTTTTCAAATAAATATGCTTTTATTCCATTTGCACAAAGAATTAATGCTGTTTGTAGTGAAAACTCTTTTGACATTCTTCTAGAATCATAACTAATAGCTACCCCTTTATCTTGAGTTCCTTGTTCTAAAATATAATTTGCTAATCCTTGTGTTGCTTTTCCCACTGTGTATTTATTCATTCTATTTGTTCCAGCACCTATTATTCCTCTTAATCCTGCTGTTCCAAATTCAAGTTCTTTATAAAATCTATCTTCTATTTCTTTCTCATTACCCTTTATTTCCAACAGTTCTCTTTTTGTTTCTTCATCAAATTCTGGGCTTTCACACCATCTTTTATACTCTTCTAAATAATTCATATTTCCTCCATTCCCCTGTTTTTAATCAGGATTTTTTATTTACTTTTATATATTATCACAATTTTTTTAATTAAAAAAGTATTTTGGTATTATATTTTAAAATTATATAAAAATATGCAATTTAATTTTTTTTAATCAAAAAAGACCTTCAAAGTTAATTTAGCTAACCCTAAAGGTCTGTCTCTTTTGATATCATTTTGAAACAATTTGGCACGTCCCCAATTAATCCAAATGATAAAAAGCTTTATATAATTTTCTTGCAGTTCTAGGGCAATCCACACCAGCAGAATCAGCATTCTTAACAGGTGCAAATTCCTCTTCCCTCTTAACTCTTAAAACTGCCATATCATCAACACTACCGAAAGCATCAAATAAAAATGCTTCAAACTTATATGCATTTGGAGAATCTGGAACAACTATGTTTCCATCTTTATCCATATATGTAGCTTTTTTATATGCAACATGATATGGTAAAGGATTTGCACCCATTCTTTCTATTGCACTTACACTAAATAAATTACAAAGAATATGAGATTCTCCATATAATAATTCACCATTTTCATCTGTGGCTTCTGCCATTTCCTCAGTTATTTCTGAATATTCTATAACATTTGGTTTTCCATTTCTTTTACAGAATACTCCAACTTTTTCATGTGGATTAGCCTTTACAACTGATTTACAAGCTACAGTTACACCTTTATCTATGGCAATTCCCATTAATACAGGGTCTACCATTTTTACAAGGCAATTATCTACTCCACCGATAAATACCCATTCTACTCCCATTTGTTTCATTTTTTCAGTCATACCATTTTTAACTAAAGATTCATATATTCCACCATGTCCATCTGCTGCTTCTTTTATTAATCCATCTTCTCCAATTAAAATTTTGCCTTCTGTATCAACCATTGGAAGTTCTCCTTGTATAAAGAAGAAAATGTTTTTATCTTTTTGATATCCAAAGAATTTATGTTTTTCAAAAAATTCAACTGTTGCTTTATTATTTTCTCTACTTGTCATGATGAACCAAGGGATAATAACTCCGTATTTTTTCCCTTCTTCTTTTAAATTATCTGCTAATAATTCAAACAATGACTTATGAGAATCTAATCCTATATCAAAAGTACCTTTAGGTCCATTATGTCCTAATCTAGTTCCTTGCCCACCAGCCATTGTTACTGCTGCAAGTTTTCCTTCTTTTATAGCTTTTTTACCAATATTTTCATAATATTTATATTTATCATTTAATTTGTATTTATCTAAATAATCAATAGGTGTAATTTCATCTTGTTGTTTTTTAGGCTCTTTACTTGTATTTTGATATAAACTATTTATTAATTCAAAATTAATTTTCTCAATTTGATCTATTAACATTTTTTGATGTCTTTCATCTAATTTATCATAATTATTTAATAAATGTTCTTGTCCATATTTTTTTAAAATAGCTCTTATTTCTTCTAGTTTTTTATCCATAAATATCGTTCCTTTCAAAGTAAAAAATATCACTATTTAATATTTATACACTATTTTAAAAAATTTATCAACATTTTCACAAAATTTTCATACATTCTTTAAATAAAAGGCTCATCAAAAATCTTATTGTATCTTCATTTCCCCTGCTGTTCTCAATATTTTATCATAACTATTAATGATATCATTTGCCTTATCTGTAACTTCTTCTATGTCATAACAATCTATTACTTTCAAATTTTCCGCTTTTGAAATCCATTTTTCTAAATTTTGATTTGCATTTTTAATATAGTTTTCTTTACCTTTTATAAATATCACCATATTTTTATTATTTTCAATATTTCTTTTTATCCTTTTAAATTTATTTAAATCATTATTTTCCCAATCTAAATTTAAGATGGCTTCTTTTTTATCATCTTTAAAATTCATCTTTGATAATAAAGTTTTCATTGTGTCATTTAAATTATTTTCAGTCAAAATTACAACATCCTTGTTCTCTTCTAAACTTTTACACATATAAGGTAAAGCTATCATTTCAAAATGATAATCACTTGCATAGAATGAACAAATCTTTTCTTTTGTTTCTAACTTGTTATTCATAAAAAAACATCATCCTTTCAATCTTTTGTGAAAATTCATACTGCAGATTGAAAATTTTATTCCCCCTTTTTGCAAAAACAAAACTTATAAAATGTACTTTTTCATAACGTAAAATGACCTAAAACATACGGAAATTTAAATTTTCTTATTTCTTTCTTCTGGTAAATTTTACCATTTCTTTACAAATATGTCAAGAATATTTCAAATAAATTTCATCGACTTTTTTCGCAAAATGTATAAAAAATCCTAAATTGTCAATAATGAATTATATAGAAGATTTTTCAAAAAAAGTTTTTAGGAGGTAACTTATGAAAAAGATATTAAATTTTATTAAAAATCCCAAGGTAAAAATGGTAACAATTTTAAGTTTTCTATTATTTGCCTACACATCAATCTGTGCAATTTCATATGCACAAAACGTATCAACTGATATTGCGGATAGTGTTTTTCGTTTACATGTCATCGCAAATAGTGATAGTGCAGAAGATCAAAATTTAAAATATATAGTAAGAGATAATTTGCTTTCTTATATGAAAGAAATTTGCTCTGATTGTACAAATAAAGAAGAAGCTATAAAAATAGTTCAAGAACATTCAGAAGATTTTGAACAAATTGCTAAAAATACAATTAATGAACAAGGCTACTTATATGATGTAAAAATAAATATTGGAAATTTTGAATTTCCTACAAAGACTTACGGAGATATATCTTTGCCAGCAGGATATTATGATGCTTTACGTGTTGAAATAGGTGAAGCAAAAGGTCAAAACTGGTGGTGTGTAATGTTTCCTCCTTTATGTTTTGTTGATGTTACTTCTGGAGTAGTTCCAGATGAATCTAAAGAAGTTATGGAAGAAAATTTAGATGAAGAGGAATATGCTCTTATATCAGATGACTCTAATAATGAATTACAATTCAAATTTAAATTAATTGAATTATTCCAAGAATTTGGAATTCTTACTGCAAAAAAATAATAAATAAAGATAGTTAAATAGTTGCAATAATCTAAAGTTTATGTTATATTTTATAGATAGTAGAGTGTTATGAGAATATACGCTCTATTTTTAACCTTAAAACAATTTATATTTTATTTGTAAATATGTAATTTTGAACACGTTTTTATACGTTTTCATATTTAAGAAATACAATTTATTGGGGGTAATTTAATTGGAAAAATTAGTAGTAAAAGGTCCTACTCCTTTAAAAGGTGAAGTAACAATAAGCGGAGCAAAAAATGCAGCAGTTGCAATTTTACCTGCCACTTTATTAATTGATGGAGTTTGTACAATTGAAAATTTACCAAATATAAGTGATATAAAAATTTCGTGTGAAATATTAGAACAATTAGGAGCAAAAATAACTTGGAACAATGCACATAGCATAACTATTGATACAACAAATATTACAACTACAAAAGCTCCTTTAGATTTAACTAGCAAATTTAGAGCTTCTTATTATATAATAGGAGCTATGCTTGGCAGAAAAGGAGAAATTGAAGTAGGTATGCCTGGTGGTTGTAAACTAGGTGCAAGACCAATTGATCAACATATTAAAGGCTTTGAAATGTTAGGGGCTACAGTTAATTTAGAAAAAGGAACAATTTATGCCAAAGCAAAAAAATTAAAGGCTGCTCCAATTTATATGGATATTGTATCTGTTGGAGCTACAATTAATGTAATGCTTGCAAGTGTATTAGCAAAAGGAACAACTACAATTGATAATGCTGCAAAAGAGCCTCATATAGTAGATGTTGCGAACTTCTTAAATACAATGGGAGCTGACATTAGAGGTGCTGGTACAGATGTAATCAAAATTAATGGTGTAGAAAAATTACATGGTGGTTGTACATATAGTGTTGTTCCAGATCAAATAGAAGCTGGTACTTTTATGCTTGCAGCAGTTGCAACAAGAGGTGATTTAACTTTAAAAAATTGTATCACAAAACACTTAGAATCAATTACAGCAAAAATTATTGAAGTTGGTGGAAATGTAGAAGATAATGGTGATAGTATTCGTGTTTGGTGTAATAAAAGACCAAATAGCGCTAATATTAAGACATTACCTTACCCTGGATTTCCTACAGATTTACAACCTCAAATGGGAGTTGTTTTAGCTCTTGCAAATGGAACAAGTGTAATAAATGAAAGTATTTGGGAATCTAGATTCCAATATACAGAAGAATTAAATAAGATGGGTGCTAAAATTACTGCTCAAGGAAAAACAGCATTTTTTGAAGGTGTAAAAAAATTATATGGTGCACCTGTTTACTCTAGTGATTTAAGAGCTGGAGCAGCACTTGTAATTGCTGGAACTGCAGCAGAAGGTGAAACTGAAATATATAATCTTGAACATATTGATAGAGGATATGAAAATATAGAAGAAAAATTCAGAAAAATTGGTGCTAAAATCGAAAGAGTAAAAGAATAGCCAATAAAACATTAATAAGAAAAAATATATTAATTAACAAAGGAAAAATTAGTTTAAATAACTAATTTATGCCTTAAGGAAGGTATAAAAAATGTTTAAGTTTTGTAGTTTATATAGCGGAAGTAGCGGAAATAGTTTGTTTATAGAAACACAAAATACTAAATTACTAATTGATGCAGGTGTTAGTAGCAAAAAAATCGAAAACGCTTTAAATGATATTAACATTGATCCATCTACACTTGATGGAATTTTAGTGACACATGAACATATAGACCATGTACAAGGGCTTGGAACACTATCAAAAAAGTTTGACTTGCCTGTTTTCGTAAATCAGGAAACATTAGATGCAATGCCAAAACAAAAAGATAAAATTTCAGAAAAAAATGTTAAAACATTTAAAATATCAGATAAATTTGAAATTGGAGACTTAGAAATCAAACCTTTTTCAATTCCTCATGATGCTGCAAACCCATGTGGTTTTAACATTTGGAAAGATAATAAAAAAATAAGTATTGCAACAGATATTGGACATATGACAAATCCTATTTTAAAAAGTTTAGAGGAAAGCCTATTTATAATGTTAGAAGCAAATTATGATCCAGAAGTATTGCGTTGTTCTCCATATCCTTTTACTTTAAAGTCAAGGATTGCAGGTCCAACAGGACATTTGCCAAATGAGATGGCTGGAAAGACAATTTCTCATTTATTAAAGTCTGGACTCAAAAATGCTATGTTAGGACACTTGAGTAAACAAAGTAATTTTCCAGAACTTGCTTATAAAACTGTTGTAGATGAATTGATTTCTAACAATTATAACGAAGATTGTATTTCACTTAGTGTTGCAAGTAGAGATAATCATAGTAAAATTATTACAATTTAAAATGGGAGATTATAATGTTAAATATTCAAATAATTTGTATTGGAAAAATTAAAGAAGATTATTTAAAAAGCGCCATAAACGAATATAGTAAAAGACTTTCAAAATATTGCAAACTTGAAATTCTAGAACTTCCTGACGAGAAAATACCAGATAAATTAAATATCAGTTTAGCCAATGAAATAAAACAAAAAGAATGTTCTAATATAATTAAACATTTAAAAAAATCTTCTTATAATATTGCTCTTGACTTAAGTGGAAAACAATTAACTTCTGAACAATTTTCAGAAAAAATAGAAAACCTTTCTATGACAAATAGTAATATCACATTTATTATTGGTGGTTCACTTGGATTAGCAAATGAGCTTTTAAATTATTGCCAAGAAAAATTGTGCTTTTCAAAAATGACATTTCCTCATCAATTAATAAGAGTTTTCTTATTAGAACAAATTTTTAGAGGATTTAAAATTGCACACAATGAAACATACCATAGATAATTTTTGTATTCAAAAAATTAAGCATATACATATAATATATAGTTTTGTAGAGAAAATTAAATATAGACAAATTGTAGGGGCCAAACTAAAGAGCTTTTGTGCATATTTAAAAATGGGGGATTTTCTCTACAAAATTAAAAACTAAATTAAATCTTACTTTTTATCAATTAGTATTGAAATAATTTATATTCAAAAAAATATTTTTTATTAATTTTTAATATTCTCTATTTCTTTCAATAATTTTTTTGATAAAATACGAATTATAATTTTCCTGATTGTAAAAAATAAGAATATAAATAATAAAATTTTATAAATCATAACTTGTCCTTTTGAATTGAATTTTAATAATTATATATCGAATGGAAATATTTGTCAACAAAAACTTTTCGACAAATAACAACATATTTTTCTGTCAATTCTACACAAAAAATTGACAAACTATTATACTTACAATAATTCCAACAATATCTGCTGTTAATGCTGCAAGTAAGATATATCTTGTTTTTTTAATCTTCACACAACTTGTATAAACTGCAATAGTATATAAAGTAGTCTCTGTTGAACCCATAATAACAGAAGCCATCATCCCTAGTGGTGTATCTGTACCATAATTTCTCATAATATCTGTCGCAATAGCAATCGAACTACTACCAGAAATTGGCCTTAACATTGCAAGAGGCATAAGTTCAGTAGGAAATTTTACAATTGATAATAACGGATTTAAAATATTTATTATAAGGTCTAAAATCCCCGAACTTCTTAAAGCTCCGATTGCAACAAATAACCCAATTAAAGTAGGCAAAATGTTAATAACAATTCCTAATCCCTCTTTTGCACCATCTAAAAAATCATCAAAAACATTCTTTTTCTCTTTTAAACCATATATAACAATAATTAAAATAATTAATGGCATAGCCAAATTTGAAATAAAATTTACTATCTTCATTATTAGAACATCCCTTCTTAAGGTGCAAATTTTTTAATTCAAAATATTATTTAATGCTTTTCATTTTGAGTTACTTTAATTAATATTTTTACTGCAATAATTCCGCAAATTGCCGCACAAATAGTAGCAATCCAAACTGGAAAAACAATTGCAGTTGGATTTTCAGAGCCTAATGAATTTCTAATTGCTATAACTGTAGTTGGAATTATTTGAATTGAAGCAGTATTTATAACAATAAACATTGCCATAGAATCAGTTAACCTATCTTTTTGAGGATTCTCCTCCTGCATTGATTTCATAGCTTTTAATCCTAATGGAGTTGCCGCATTTCCTAAACCTAGAATATTTGCAATCATATTCATAGAAATTTCTTTTTGAATTTTAGGTTTCGTTCTTAATTCAGGAAATAAATATCTTATAATAGGTTTCAAAAATCCAGTCAATTTGTCTATTACAGATGTTTTACTTGCAACTTGCATTATTCCATTCCAAAGACAAATTGTCCCCAACAAATTAATTGAAAGGTTTATTGCTTCTTCCGTGCTTTTAAATATTTCTGAATTTAATAAATTTATATCTCCAAAAAAAATTGCATAAGAGAATGATAATATTATAAAAATTGGCCACACTATATTTAACATGGTTATCACCTAAATAATTTTATGCAAAACTTGACTTTTTATTACAATATAATTGACCTTATGCATTATTTATGATATATTAGTATTGCATAGGATTGTAGACTATAACTTTTAAGGAGGATACGTTTATGAAGTCAACTGGAATTATAAGAAGAGTAGATGAACTAGGACGTGTTGTTATACCTATAGAAATTAGAAATCAATTTAATATAGTTGAAAAAGACCCTATTGAAATATATGTTGAGGGATCATCTATCATCTTAAAAAAGTTTGAACCAAACTGCATTTTCTGCGGTAATACAAAAAATTTATTAAAATATCATGATAAATTAATTTGTAAAAATTGTTCAAAAAAAATCGGACAATTAGAAGAAAATCAAGAAAATGAAGTAAAAGAATAAGGGCAAACAGCCCTTTTCTCATGCAAAGAAATATATCTGATTTATTATGTATCTATGAATTTTTGATAAATATCATTTTTAGTAACATTTCTATCTTTAGCAATTTTTTTAATAATTTCTTTTTTATCAAACCCTTGACTTTCATACATCTTATAATGTTCTTCTAAACTAATATTAGTAAAATCATTATGACTATTTTGAATAAAATCATTTTTTTCAATAATAATTACTATTTCGCCTTTTATATTATCAGCAATATTTATAATATCATCTATTTTTCCTCTCAAAAATTCTTCATGAATTTTAGTTATTTCCCTTGCTAAAACTATTTTTCTATCTTCAACAATCTCCTTTAAATCCAATAACGTTGTTTTTAATTTATGTGGTGCTTCATAAATAATAATTGTATTTTTAGCATTTTTTATCTCATTTAATTTTTCTTTTCTAGATTTTTTATTTAATGGCAAAAATCCTAAAAAAGTAAATTCACTTGTATCTAATCCGGAACAAATTAATGCATTAACCATTGCACATGCTCCTGGTATAGGTATAATTTCAATATTTTTTTCTATACATTCTTTTATAATTTCATGTCCTGGATCACAAATTCCCGGTGTTCCGGCATCAGAAACTAATGCAATATTTTGTCCCTCTTCTAATTTTTCAATTAATACTTTTGATTTTACATCTTCATTATGCCTGTGATAGCTTATTAGTGGCTTTGAAATCTCTAAATGATTTAATAATTTTAAAGTATGCCTCGTATCTTCAGCTGCTATTAAATCAACATTTTTTAATACATCAATTGCTCTTAATGTAATGTCTCCTAAATTTCCAATAGGTGTTGCAACTATATATAATTTTCCCATTTAAACTCTCCCCTAGCTATTATAAATTTTTTTAATTTCTTCGGTGTAATTATTTTTTTCATCATAAATATATAAATTATTTTCAATTTTTAAAAATGGCTTTGCATTTCTAATCCCTTTAATTAAAACTAATTTAGGTGGTTTATTATAATTTGAACAAACCATTCTCATCAATTTTGGCTCAATTTTATATTTTCTCATTAAATCTAAAATATCTACTAATCTTTCAGGTCTATGTACTATATAAAATTCGCCCTTATCTTTTAACAAATTACTTGATACTTTAATAAAATCTTCTAAATCGGCTGTAATTTCATGTCTTGAAATTAATTTTTCTTCTTTTTCGTTTATAACTCCTTCTCCTTTTTTCTTATAAGGTGGATTTGTTATAATAACATCAAATTTATTTTCTAAACCTTTTTCAATAAAAAAATTATTATTTAAATTTAAAATATTACTACAAATAATTTCTATTTTATTTTGTAAATTATTTAATTCTACACTTCTTTTTGCCATATCAGCGACATTTTCTTGTATTTCAATACCAACTGCTTTTTTTATATTTATTTTTCCAGATAATAAAATTGGTATAATTCCTGTACCTGTGCCTAAATCTAATATTGTAGAATTTTCTTTTATATTTTTTGCAAAATCTACTAATAATACACTATCTATTCCAAAACAAAACCAATTTTTATTTTGTATTATTTTTAAATTATTACAACCTAAATCGTCAATTCTTTCATTTTCCTTCAAATTCATTTTTTATTAGCTCTCCTTTTCCATTTTTAATGTATTTTCTTTTTATTTCGATTTTTTACTATTTTATTTAATTTTTTCCTATTTTTTTCATTTTATAAATTATCTAATATTATTTTTAAATTATTTTTTATTATTTTTAATATTATTTTTTTATTATTTATTTTTTATTAAAATATTTAATATTTATTAAATTTAATTTAAAATCTAATTTTCTTATTTATCTCTTTTTTTCTAATTTATTCTATTTTTTACGATTTTATTCTATTTTTTTCTAATTTATTTGAAATTAAAATTTTTTAACTTCCATTTTCATAGCATTTCCTATTTTTAAGAATTTTTTTCTAATTTATTCTAATTTTTTCTAATTTTTTCTAATTTTTTTAAAACTTAATTTTATTAACAAATAAATTAATCTATCATATTATATAACAAAAATGTAAAATTAGCAAAAAATAAAATTTTCCAAAGTGGATTTATAACAAATAAAATTGAAAAGGTGAAAAAGATGAATAACTTTCCATCAGAAAATTTTGAAAATAATTTTAATGAAAATATAAATTATGAAAACAATAGAGGAGGAAAAAATCCCCCTCCTAAAAAACATTTTGATTTTAAATGTTGTAAAGATAATACAATTAAGTCTCTACATGATGTAGAACACTTTTTGAATAATTTTCAACATTATTTCAAATATTTTAAATTATATAAATTATTAAAATAAGCCTTTTCTTAATCAATTTACTTAATTAGCTCCCGCTAGAAGGGAATTAACTTCTAGTATATACTTCATTAAATTCAGGATTTTCCTGCCCATTTATTAATATTTTAACTTCATTGATTTCTGTTAATTCTGTTAATGTGTTTACAATGCTATTAATTAAATTTTCTTTTCCATTTTCTGCTTCTTTATTATAATTTAAAAATTCAGCTGAAAAATCTAAAACTATACAATCTCCTTCTAAATAATTTTGAAGCAATTGTGTATTTTCTGGCATCAATTTCTTATTTTTTTCATTTTTAGGTCCTTCAATTAATAAATTGACTAATTTTTCATATGGATTAGCCATCATATCTTTTATATCTAATAACCTTGCTTCTGGAACTAATTCATTTGTTTGAGTATCTAGAAAATATAAACTTACAATCGTTTGCCTTAATTGCTCTTCTGTAATTTCCTCTTCTGGCACGTATTCTTCTACTATTGTTTCTTCATTCTGACTTTTTACATATTTTATTGCAAAATATCCTCCTATTAAAAGTAATATAAAAAGACAAACAAATATTATTAGTATTTTTTTGTTTTTCATATACATATCCTCCTCTTTAATTTGACTACTAAATATTTATTATTTGTTTGTCCATTTTAGAACTTTTTTTAATTTTTTAATGCTGTTATTGGAACAACATATACTCCATCTGGCCTTTTGTATGCTGCATTTGCTAATCCACATATTACACATAATATCTTTGGAACTTTTCCATTTTCTTTTTTTATCTCATCTTTAATTTTTAACAAATTTTCACTTGCCTCATCTATTTGATTTGCGCCTAATTTTATTTCAAATGCACACCACTCTCCATTTTCTAATTCAACTACTGCATCAATTTCTCTATCTTTATAATCTTGATAATGATATAAATTGGCCCTAAATGATTCTGCATAAATTTTTAAATCCCTTTCACATAACGCTTCAAATAAAAATCCCAAAGTATTTAAGTCATTTAATAATTTTTCAGGAGTTGCTTTAAGCAAACTACATGGAAGTGATGGATCTACAAAATGTCTTTTTTCACTTTGTTTAACTTTAACAGAAGATCTAATGTTTTCTGCAAAAGGTTTTTGATTGTCAAGTATAAATAATCTAGTAAATATATCTAAATAAGAAGCAACTGTGTCTATATCTATATCTTCATCATCTATTTCTTTAATATCTCTTTTTAAAGTTTTATTTGTTACAGTTGTACTCTCATTTCTAGCTAAAGAACGTAACAATAGTTTCATTTTATTACTATCTCTTTTTACACCATCTATTCTATATACATCATCATCAAGTATTGCATCTATATATGATTCAGGTAACAAACCAGCCCTCTCAATAGGTACATTTAAATTACCTGGCCAACCTCCTCTTACAATAAATTCTATAATTCTTCTTAAATCAACTTCTCCCGTTAATTTTTCTTTCATATTTCCATTGCATAAATCTTGCAATGATACGTCTCCTGTTGAATCTCCTGATTCATATAACGACATTGGTCTCATTCTTAATTTTCCAATTCTTCCAGCACCACTATGCAATATACCCTTATGATTTGGAGTAGCTGAACCAGTTAAAATGAATTGCCCTTTTTCTGCTGTTTTATCAACTTCATATCTTACTGCATCCCAAAGTCTAGGAACTTCTTGCCATTCATCAATCAATCTTGGTTTTTCACCTTCTAGTACTATATTAGGTGCTGTCTCAGCTAACTTTTTGTTTTGAAAATTACCTTCTGGATTACCTATCATAATAGAGCTATTACTATGATAAATTGATGACCAAGTCTTTCCACACCATTTCGCCCCTTCTATACATACAGCTCCAAAAGTTTTTAAATATTCATCTATCATATTATCAATTATTCTTAGTTTATAATTTTTAATTTCCATACTAAATCACTCCTAAATATATTATACACTATTCCGTGCATTTTTGCAATATCAATCCGTGAGTTTTTTAATTTTCATTCCGTGTATTTTTGTAATTCCATTCCGTACGTTTTCTAAATCTCATTCCTTTATTTTTCTCAGTTCGTAAATATATTATATACAAACAAAATAAAATTATTACTTTTGCAATTTATTACATAAATATTACGTATTTTTTCTTCAAAAATAGCATATTTCATTATAATAAAGTAAGTTTTTTCCATTTGACAAAATTCGGTTTTCCGTATACAATTATAGATGTTACAATAAAGAAAGTTTTAAGACAAAAACTAACTTTTTTTTGTAGAAAAGAAAGGATGAAATTTAATATGGAAGATATATTACACGTTGGATTGGATGTTGGCTCAACAACAGTAAAAATTATTGTTATGGATGACAATAAAAATACAATATATAAAGACTACCGTAGACATTTTTCAGACACAAAAAACACAGTTTGCAAAGTGTTAGAAGATTTATTAAAAAGATACCCATATAATTCATTCACACTTGCATTAACAGGTTCTGGAGCTATGTCAGCTGCAAAATTTTTAGGGGTAGACTTCATTCAAGAAGTTGTATCTTGTAAAAGAGCAGTTGAAAAATACATTCCTAGAACTGATGTTGTAATTGAACTTGGTGGAGAAGATGCAAAAATAATATATTTTGACCAATCAATTGAGCAACGTATGAATGGAACTTGTGCTGGAGGAACTGGAGCATTTTTAGACCAAATGGCTTCACTTCTACATACTGACACAGCAGGTCTTAATGAACTTGCAAAAGGATATGAAACAATTTATCCAATTGCATCAAGATGTGGTGTTTTTGCAAAAACTGATGTACAACCACTAATAAATGAAGGTGCTGCAAAAGAAGATATTGCTGCATCTATTTTCCAAGCAGTTGTTAATCAAACAATTAGTGGTCTTGCATGTGGTAGACCAATTAGAGGAAATGTAGCATTTTTAGGTGGTCCTTTAAATTATTTATCAGAATTAAGAAAAAGATTTATTGAAACTTTACAATTAACTCCTGATGAAGTTATCGTACCAGAAGAAGCTCACCTTTTAGTTGCAAAAGGTGCTGCCCTAGACTCAATGAATACAGATAGTATAACAACAACAGAGTTAGAACAAAAAATAGAAAATTTAAGAAACTCACATGATAATACTACACAACCTTTAGATCCTTTATTTAAAAATAAAGAAGAATACCAAGCATTTAAAGAAAGGCACGATAAAGATAAAGTAGAAAAAGCAGATTTAGCCACTTATGAAGGTGACTGCTATTTAGGAATTGATGCTGGTTCTACAACAACAAAAATAGTTTTAATTGATAAAGATGGAAAACTTTTATATTCACTTTATGGAAGCAATGAAGGTAATCCATTACAAAGTGTTATGAAGATGTTAAAACAACTATATTCTATACTACCTGAAAAAGCAATTTTAAGATATAGCGGTGTTACAGGATATGGTGAAAAATTAATACAAACAGCTTTAAATGTTGATTTAAATGAAATTGAAACAATTGCACACTATACAGCAGCAAAAACATTTGAGCCAGATGTTACAAGTATTGTTGACATCGGTGGTCAAGATATGAAATACATTAGAATGAAAAATGGTTCAATTGATAATATAATGCTAAATGAAGCATGTTCTTCAGGATGTGGTTCATTTATTGAGACATTTGCAAAAAGTTTGAATTTATCTATTGAAGAATTCGTAAAAGAAGCAATTGAAGCAAAAAGACCAGTTGACTTAGGTTCTCGTTGTACTGTTTTTATGAATTCTAAAATTAAACAAGCTCAAAAAGAAGGATATTCAGTTGGAGATATTTCAAGTGGTTTATCATATTCAGTTATCAAAAATGCTATTCAAAAAGTTATGAAAGTAAGAGATGTTGAAACATTAGGAAACCATATAGTAGTTCAAGGTGGTACTTTCTATAATGATGCTGTTCTTCGTGCTTTTGAATTAATAGTTGGAAAAAATGTTGTAAGACCAGATATCTCTGGACTTATGGGAGCATATGGAATGGCTCTACTTTCTAAAGAACAATATGAAGCAAATTTAGACATGGAATATACTTCAACAATTTTAAGAACTGAAGAAATTGACAATTTAAAAATAAAAATTACACATACACGTTGTAATAACTGTGAAAACCATTGTAAATTAACAATTAATAAATTTAGTAATGGACAAATACATGTGTCAGGAAACCGTTGTGAAAAAGGTGCAGGTGTTGTAACAAAATCTAAACCATTACCTAATTTAGTTGCATACAAATATCAAAGAATCTTTGATTATAAACCTTTAGATGAACAATATGCAACTAGAGGAACAATAGGAATCCCTAGAGTTTTGAATATGTATGAAGATTATCCTTTCTGGTTCACATTCTTAACTTCATTAGGTTTCCGTGTAATTCTATCAGAAAAAAGTACACGCAAAACTTATGAAAAAGGAATGGAATCAATGCCATCTGAATCAGTTTGCTATCCTGCAAAACTTTCACATGGACATATAGAAAGCTTACTTGAACAAGGTATAAAAACAATATTTTACCCTTGTATACCATATTCAAGAAAAGAATATGAAAAAGCAGATAACCACTATAACTGCCCTATTGTAATTTCATATTCAGAAGTTTTGAAAAACAATGTAGAAGGATTAAAAAATCCTGATATTAAATTTATAAACCCATTCTTACCTTTTGATAAGAAAAATCTTGTTAAAAAGGTTATGGAATTAGACGAATTTAAAGGATATAATTTTACAAAAGAAGAACTAAACGAAGCTGTAGATAAAGCAGAAGCAGAATACCAAAAATGCAAAAATGATATCAGAACAAAAGGTGCTGAAACAGTAAGATATATTGAGGAAAATCACCTAAAAGGAATAGTACTTGCAGGACGTCCATATCATGTTGATCCAGAAATAAATCATGGTATTGACACATTAATAACTTCATTAGGTCTTTGTGTTTTAACAGAAGATAGCGTTTCAGATAAAACAGAAGCAAAACGTCCTCTTCGTGTTGTTGACCAATGGGTATATCATGCAAGACTTTATGCAGCAGCTGATTTTGTTGGAAAACATGATAGTTTAGAATTAGTACAATTAAATTCATTTGGTTGTGGTGTAGATGCTGTTACAACAGACCAAGTTGAAGAAATATTATCAAGTTACAACAAAATGTATACATTAATTAAAATAGACGAAGTAAACAACTTAGGAGCTGTAAGAATCCGTATTCGTTCTTTACTTGCTAGTATGAAAAAGAGAGCACAAGAAAAGAAAGAAGAAAAAGCTGACGGAGACTACGGAATTAAGAAAAAAATCTTTACTAAAGAAATGCGTAAGGATTACACAATTTTAATGCCACAAATGGCTCCAATACACTTTGATTTATTGGAAAGTGCTGTAAAATCATCTGGATATAATCTAAAATTACTAAGAAACTGCACACAAAAAACAGTTGAGACAGGCTTAAAATATGTAAATAATGATGCTTGTTATCCATCAATATTAACAACTGGACAAATGATTGAGGCACTACAATCTGGAGAATATGACTTAAATAAAACTGCTTTAATCATGTCACAAACAGGTGGTGGATGTAGAGCAACAAACTACATAGGATTTATACGTAAAGCCTTAAAAGATGCTGGATTTGAAAATGTACCAGTAATTTCATTTAATATTGTTGGTATGGAAAAAATGCCTGGATTTAAAATAACAGCTCCATTAATTGAAAAATTATTAAAAACTGTTATATATGGTGATTTACTACAAAAAATGCTAACAAAAAATAGAGCATATGAAGTAAATAAAGGTGAAACAAAAAAACTATTTGATACATGGATGGAAAAATGTAAAAAGCTATTACAAAAATCAACAAATAAAGAATTTAAACAAAGTATTTATGACATAGTAAATGATTTTGAAAAAATAGAATTAGATACATCTGTTGAAAAACCTCGTGTAGGTATAGTTGGAGAAGTTTTAATTAAATATCATCCATTTGGAAATAACTATGTTGCAGATTTACTTGAACAAGAAGGTGCAGAAGTAATCCTTCCAGATTTTATGGGATTTGTTAAATTTATGGCAACACACAAAATTACATTTAATAAACTATTAAACACAAATAAAACATCTTCAAAACTTATGAAAGTTGCAATAAAATTAATAGATTTACTTGAAAAAGATGTAAGAGCAGCATTAGCAAGTTCTAAGAAAGGATATTTACCACCATGTGATATTTGGCATCTTGAAGATAAAGTAAAAGATGTATTATCTATCGGAAATCAAACAGGTGAAGGTTGGTTCCTAACTGCTGAAATGATTGAGTACATAGAACATGATATTCCAAATATTGTTTGTGTTCAACCATTTGCATGTTTACCTAACCATGTTGTTGGAAAAGGTGTTATAAAGACTATTCGTAGCATGTATCCTGATGCAAATATTTCTCCTGTTGATTATGATCCAGGGGCAAGTGAAGCAAACCAAGCTAACAGAATTAAATTGTTAATGACTGTTGCTAAAGATAATTTGAAGGCTAAACAAAATCGTAAAAAGGCTATTGAAAAAGAAAATGAAGAGGTTAAAGTTTCTGAAGATAGTATAAAAGAAAGTACTACAAACAATACAGAAATAATTTCCTAATTATTGGAATATTTTTAAAAATTTGACATATAATAAAATGTGAGTTATAATATACTCAAGACGTCGATAGCAAATCAAGTAAATGATGTAAAAAGACTAGGAAGTCTCTCAAAACTTTTCCTAGTCTTTTCCTTTTGTCTAGTCCTTTAAGTGTTTTACAATCAAGTAAATCAAATAAAGTTTCAACACTTTTAGCAAATCTTTCAAGTAAATGACAACCTCCTTTCTACCTTTTGGCGAAAGGCATGTTTAATATATAACAAAAGAACTGTTTAGTCAATATATAAATCATCGGTAAATTAAATTTTGCTTTGCTAATAGTAATTAATTGTGTTATACTATATACATAAAAATCAAATGAAAGGATTTTATAAATGAACAAAAATTATTATGATATTCTACAAATAAATCAGAATGCTTCGCTAGAAATAATTGAAAAAGCATATAAAACACTTGCAAAAAAATATCATCCAGATTTACAAGAAGAAAATAATAAAAAAGAAGCAGAGGAAATCTTAAAAGAAATAAATGAAGCATATGAAATATTATCTAATCCAGATAAAAAAGCCTTATATGACCAAAATTTGAAGAATGAAACTATATCTCAAGAAGATTATGAAAAAATGTATGTACAAAATGAAGAATTAAAAGAAGAACTTAATAATTTGAAAAATAACACTCCAAATACTCAATATTCAAATATAAATCAAGAAAACTTTGAAGCAATAAAAAAAGAAGAACAAGAATTAGAATATAAAAGAAGGCAACTTCAATATCAAGAACAAATAGAACAAGCAAGACAAAAAGCATATCATGATGCATATATTCAAGATTTAAAAAATCGTGGGTATAGAATTAAATATAAAAAATCAATAAAAGACTACTTGAAAGGAATAATTTCTATCATTATTGTTATAATTATATTGATATTATTGTGGCATATTCCTTTTATACAAAACTTTTTTATGAATTTGTATGAAAATAATGAATCTATACATTATGCTGTTAATTTTTTTACTAATTTATTTAATTAATATTAATAAAAACTGAAATACTAGATTTTCTAAATATTTCAGTTTTTTTGTATTCTTTTAATTCTCAATATTTACTCTTGTACGCTAAATGACATTACAAATTCATAATTATCTTTTAGTTGCATAATTATTGTATTTTCTTTTTGCTCATCGGAATTTTTATCATTCAAAATAATTGTTTGCATATACGTTTCATTTTCTTGATTATAAGTCGTATACTCAACATTATAAATAGATGGATAATTTTCATCCATATATTTTTCAAAGTCTTCTAAAGTTGAAAAATTATTTGCTTTAAAAGTATCGTCCAGCTTATTATATATATATTTAAAATCTCTTAAATTTAATGCTTGTATTATCTTTTCTATGTTCATAGCAACTTTTTTTGTGTTTTCTAAACTATCATACTGCTCTGCAAACTCAGGCAATATCACTGTATACGTATCTAATAATACTTTGTACTTCATAACGGTTGTTTCTTCAAATATATAATAATTACCATTTTTATCTATACATGTATATTGAGTGCCATTTTCTGTAACATCTTTTTTATATTTATCGATTGTTATTGTCAATAAATAATTAATATTATTATTAACGTATTCTTTATATGCATCAATATTTTCAAATTTCGCAGTTTTATAATCCTGGTCTAATAACTCATATGAGCTATCAATATCATTTATTAATAAGCTTTTAAAATTTGATAGATAATCATTTATTACCGTAGTATCTTCCACATTAACAAAAGTAAAAGTATTATAATCATTTTTCGGTATTTCCGTTAATTTTGTTGTATAGCTTTCTAAATCTTTCTCGTCTTGATAGTTTTGTATTACATATGAAGTAGGATAAATATAGAAAGTATTATTTTTAGAGTCAATTTCTACGATTATTTGAAATGCTACTTTGTTTTGCTCCACATTATTTGAAAAATTACCATATACAAAAAATGTTCTAATATTAACAGCACTTTCCTTACAATACATTTTATCTATCCATATATTTAATTTTAAATCATTCATTTGCTCTTCTGATAAATCTGAACCTATCACATTATCAATAACTTCTATAATATTATTTACCGTTATTCTATTTTTGTCTAAATAATCCGTATTAATCATATTATAAACAGATTCTGTTCCACCATCTACTATAGCATATGCGTACTTCCCTATAATATTTTTTACAGCATAATAATCATTTCTATTTGTAACTTGCTCTACAGATTGATTTATTTCTACATTTGACACATCATGCTCAAAGTCAGTATCTTGATAATCTGATCCCTGTGTTTTCCTTTGCTTTGCTAAAAAAATAAGTGAAATTATAATAATTATAATTATAGCTAATATAACAAAAATTAAAGTTTTAATCTTATTCAATTAAAATTCCCCCTAACTTTGCGGTGGTCGTATTACTTTAAGTATACTTCCTTTAGTATATCCAGACACACTACTTTCTGGTAATTCCTCTGTTCCCGGAGAACTTATAGATTCATCTCCTCCACAATTATATACTCTAAATCTATCACCAGCATCCCCAGCAACAATTTCAACGTGTCCTGAATACGTAATTATATCACCTGGCTGTGCTTCTGAAACGCTAACCTCTTGCCATCCCCATGGATTAGATGTAAACGTACTGCTAGTTTTTTGATATCCCTCAAATTCAGTAAATCCTGCCTCATATAAAACCCATGATACATAAGAACTACAATCTACCGTTCTAACACTACTAGTTATTGGAATATTAATTCCAGCCTGAGCATATGTATATCCATTTTCTCTTAAATATGCATGACATTCTATTGCTTTTTCAACAATCGTTCCTCCTGCTGAATTTGAACACCATTTATCGATCCTATCATAATACCCAGTTTTAAATAATATCCATTCTGATTTTCTTCTATTTTCAAGTCCAGCCATATAATTGCCATTAGATGTATTTGGCATCGCCATATAATTTTGATATAAAGGATGATTATACATTGAATCATTAGCCGCCACTCTATATTCGTCATCAGTTTCCTGATTCCAATAACTATTATATGCCTCAACAAAGTTCTTTCCATTACGTGTAGTAAAGGCTCCTGATGAACCACAATTATATATCCTACTTACTAATGCATATTTTTGATATTGAGTTAAACCTAGACCAGATGTCCTTTCTTCTACAGTTTGTAATGCACTTTGTACTTCCTCTTTTTCTAAAGCATCAACAAACTCCACATCTATATATGATCCTATACTAACATCATATCCTGCTGCCAAAAATCTATCTAAAAAACCACTATTATAAATATCTATTCCATAACCTACGGTAGGATGTCCAGCTCCATCATCTCCAACAATATACTTTGTACCATCTTCACTCAATCCTGTACATCCTTCCCATGAATGTAAATATTCTATAAAAGTATCTAAACCACCCATAGAAGAACCAGTATCCTGAAATTGTGCTAAATCATATATACTAAAGTCGAATGTTAATTCACCCCAAGGTACATTTGTTGCTTTATAAATCAAGTATTTTGTTAAATCTAATAAATTAGCTGTTCTCTCATTATTTTCAATAATTGTAAACAAATAATCAGATGTTCTAACCTTAGATATCATATCATGATCGTTATATAATTTAACAAATACATTTTCTCTACCTTCTGTTTTATATTCACCTTTTTCATAAGTATTTGAAATTGTATGTGTATCAGTTATTAAATGTTCTAAAATATCATAATAATATGTTTCATCAATATATACTGGATTACCATTCTCATCAAAAACAAGATTTCCATTTTCATCTACTTTTTGATGTGTATATACACCTTCAGCATTATCAACGACAACATTATCTGCTCCTTTTGTTGTGCTTGACGTTTCAGTTACTTTTCCAGGAACTTCAATAACCTTTTCTTCCTCTTTTCCTAAATTTAACACAGCTTCACTATAACTATTTTCTTGATATGTTTTTACACACCATGTACTAACATATGTAATATTCACTTTCGTACTTACTGTTTCAGTAGTAAACTCTCTAGAATTAGTTACATGCCAATCAACATCAAATTGTTCTATAGTAGCATCTGTCATCTGCTCTGTCGTCTCAATAGTATGCGTTGTTCTAACTTCGTCTTGAACTGCAACAACTATCTCGGAATTCATTACTTCATTTGCTAAATCATCAACAAAATCTTCATAATCCGTATCTATGTAGAAATACAATAAATATTCATATGGCATGACATATTTTTCTAAAGCTGTCTTTAAGCTCATAGAATTATTGGTTTTTACCTCAATCGAACCATCTTCACTCATACTCCAAGAAGCTATAACTACATTTCTTTCATCATCTAAAGTATAACATTTAATTGCTTCTTCTATATTTCCATTATCTACATATCCTTGCATAGTTTCTTGTGATACATATCTCATGTTTATTATCCTTGATTCGACACTATCTGTATATGTTATATCACTAACTTCTGTTGCCTCAAGTCCAGTATGGTCAGCCTTAAAATATTCATCTATACTATTAACTATTCCCTGAGCATATTTTTCTACTCCATCATTTGCAATAACACTTGCATCTGGATCTTTATTTAAATTTCCACCTATTGCAACTACTGATGGAAAACCAGCAACAACTGAATTCTCAATAATATTTAAAGATGAAGCATTTCCTTCTGCATCTACACATTTTACCGTATCTTCTCCTGCTGATAAATTACTTAATCCCATAGATGATGATATATTTTCTGCTAAAATATTAGCAAGCTGTTGTGAAACTTGATCTCCTTCTTTATATATAGTTTCAACTCCAACTTCATCTCCATCTCCGAAATAAATCTGAATACATAAATCTGGATTTGCTTTTCTTGCACGCTCTGCTCTGTCTTCTGGTTCTACACCATCTGGATTACGGGATGTACTCCCTGTTTGAACAACTTTAATATTCGAATACTTATTTAATAATTCTTCTACTCTCTCTGCAACTTCAATCGTTAACTCTTCTTCTTTTAGCCCTTTTTCTTCATTAACTATTCCTGTATCATTACCACTATTTCTTCCTGCTGCAATTGCTACAACATATTCTTCTCCTTCCACACCTATTTCTTCTCTAGAATCGTTTGCTCTTGACGTTGTAGCTAATCTAGTTTCATTATTTTCATCATTTAATATAACTTGTCCTTGTGTACTATTCTCTAATAAAGCGTTAACTGTACTAGACTTAACATATCCTTCTATAGCATCCTCTGTTTTTACCTTTAAATATATTGTTTGCTGACCTGTAAGTGCATTGTTATCTATCTTGTATTCTCCTTGGTAAGTAACAATATCATTCTTTTTTAATTTTACCTCTTGTGTAGTACTACCTTCTACCATAATAGGTTCCCAATATCCTGCATCATATTTATCCTCATAAATGTATGCTTCTACCGAAACTATTCTTAGTCTTTGACCTGATTGCCAACTATCTATTTTATTTTGGTCATTTCTATCTTCTACACTAACAGGTTCATCTACTGTTCCTTGTTCTAAATTTGAAGTTTCTCCTCTTCCAGTATTTTTCATCTCACCAATATCTTTATTTGGCGTTACTCTTCTAATTTTTACTGCTCCTTGAAATCCATCAGAGCCATCTGGAACAGTTCCACCAAGGTCAGGAAATTGAGTATACACTTCAGCTTTCAATATTCTCTTCAAGAAATTAATATCAGTAGGTAAATTATGATAGTCTCCCTTATTAGCTTTATTTACGATTTCACGTAATTTATCATCAATACCATCTATAAAATCTAAATAATATCCACCATTACCATCTTCTTTAATTTCTATTAGCTCTGATACATCTTCTATACCTAATGTCTCATATATTAATTTTGGATTATTTTCACCTGAAGCTATTTCTATTCCTAAATCAAAAATTCCTAAAACGAAAATAAGAAATATCACTGCTACTATTCCAAATGATAAAAAAGATTTAGCTCTTTTTCTAAAAAATCTTTTTATTTGATTTTTTGATTCTTCTTTATTACCATTTTTTAAATTTCTTATTATTCCCAATTTCCTCACCTCTTCTCTTACTACACTTATTATCTTTTAATACTCTACACTTAATATAATTCTACTTCAAAGTTATTTCCCTGAATCTCATTATTTGCCAAATATTCTTCACTATTTACTATATCAGTAAAATTAATGCTTTTTATTTGTAACCCTTCTCTATAAGCATCATTAAATCTAATTTGTATAGTCTTCATTTCATTAGGCAAAATTTCTAAATCCTCATCAGAATTTTCATACAATAAAGCTTCAAATTTATTTCCCATACTATCTACAACATAACAAGAATTTGTTTTTCTTTTTGTGTCTAATAATATATTACTATCTGTTTTATTTTGTACATTTAAAGTATATACTTCATAATCTAAATACCTATCAACCATTACAACTTGTATAGATAAATTCTCATCTTCATTTTTTACACTAATTTGTTTTCGTCCCAAATAACTATTTAAATTTAGTTTGTAACTACCTTCTTCAACTGCAATAGTAACATATTCTTCGATATAATTATCACTTGTTTGCCCAGTTGCAAGCATATTATCAAAAATCCTAACTTGATAAATATACAATGTATCTGTTCTAGACCATGATTGGAAAGAAAATTGTTTATTTCCATTAAATTTATTTTGATAATAATTTTTCTCAAACAATTCCTCTGTTTGATACAATACCTGTTTAGTGTTATTAGAAACCATATCATAAGCTCTTTGTGGGTCGTGATTCACACAATATGTAAAAAATTGATTAATAACCTGCCCTATCTGTTCACTATAAGTACTTGAAACCCTTCCACCTGTTACCATTGATTCGCTTTCATTACGATAAGAAACAACATTATTCGATGTTGTTTCTTGTTCGTTATTTTCTTCTGTATTATGATTTGCAATTGCACTATTTAAAACTTGAAGTAATGCATATCCCAAAACAATTGCTAACAATATTGCCCATATTTTTAATCTGTTTTGATTATAATATCTCAATAATTTATGCATGATTCTAATTCCTCTTTCATTTTTAAATCAATTTACTTAAAATTAGTAATATTTCTTATGAATTAGATTATTATGAATTTTGTCCTGATTGACGTGGTTGTGTTGGAGAATTACGCCTTGTTTGTCTTTGAGAAGATTGTTGTCGAGCCGGTGGATTTATTGCATATCTTCTAGCCGTATCTTTATTTATATCTAAAGCTTCTGTATATAAATCCCATACTTCATTTTGATTTTTTTCTCCTTTAACAGTATCTTTTATTACTCCTTGTAAGCTATTACGCTTTTTATCATCTAAGACATAATCTTTTCCATAACTATTAGCCATTTGAACAACATCCATTATTTTTTCATGATTATACCCACTTACTTTACCATCGTGTTTAGCTTCCATCGTCAAACCTGTTTCAATTTGTTTTTCATCAGCAATGCCTGCCTTTTTATAATCAAAAGCCGCTTGCATTAAATCTTCAGTTTTTACTTCATGTCCTGTCTTATTTCTAATTCTTCCGGCCATTTCTTCATATTTAGCTTGTTCTTCTTTATTGTCCAAAAATTGTTTTTCTGCCCTCTGATTTTGTCTTATAGCTGCTTGTTCTGCTGCATATCCTACTCCATATCTATCTTTATCATCATTATATCTATATTCTTCAATTTTATCTTCTATTGTGTTTCTAGTATTTTTAGCAAAATCATATGCTCCTTCTGGTAAATTACCTACTGTTTTTCCTAAAGCTCTACCAGCTACTGCTCCAGCTCCCATATATGCCATTGTATTTGAAAAATCTCCAGTTGCAGTACCTGCTATTAATCCTGCCGTTGCTCCTGCAGCTACTCCTAAACCTTGAGCAGCAATTTTTCCTCCTTTAAGTGCAAATTTTCCAACCTTTTTAACTCCTCTAATAGCCCTTTTCTTCATATAATCCATTTGTTGATTACGTCTTGCTTCTTGTATTGCCTCAAATGAAGATTCATTTGAATTTGGATTACTAGAATTATCTCCATTATTCATACCAACTTGTTGTTGTAATTCTTCTTGTTGTTCTCTTTTTTCCCTTGCTTCTCGTTGTTGTTGATTCATTCGATAACTTGCCGGTAAATGTATTCCAGAATGATTTTCATCAGGCATATATCCTTCATTTTCTGCAAATTGTGGCATATTATCTCCTTGTTGACGTCTCTGTGTTTCTTCATCTCCACCTTGTGTAAGTCTATCCATATTTCCTATTGGATTAGATTCTTCTTCTAACTCTCCTGAAATATTATTATTTACATTATCATCTCCAGCTTGTCTATTTCTAAATGAACCTAAGAAATCTCTGTCTTGAGTTCTCACTCTATTGGCATTTTTATCAACCGCTGTTAGACTATTTCCATTAGCACCATTTGAATCGTTTTTTCCTTTTCCTCTAGTAAGCATTGATGCTACTTGTTTAAATCCAGACATAGTTGCTGCTCCTGCTGCAAATGAACCAAATCCACTTGGAGTCTCTGCTTTATCCATTCCAAACATTTTCTTAATAAATTTCTCTGCTGGAATTAAGAAACCAATTGCAACTATTGCATAAATCAAATTTTGTTTTACCAATTCCATTGCTGATGATACCAAAGCAATATACAATATCAAATGTACCGGTTGAAGTATCAAGTTCATCGAATATTCTTTAAACCATAAATTAAATGCTTGTGCTTTTCCATCCCCTGCTTTATCAATTGGATAGGTCAAAGCAACTAATGGCGCAATCATTGTAAAAAATGCCATATACAAAAACCTTTTAAAATACATAAATGTAAATATAAAAGTATAAATTACTAATACCAAATATAATATTGTATATGCAGCCGTATTATACATACTTTTTGATTGTGCATTAAATCTAACTAAACCTATTATATTTGTTCTAAATTTAATATTATCCACTTGAACTGTAATACCATCATCAATACTAGGACTTATTAAATCTGTAAATTTATCTGTTATCATCAATAATCCAGACATTATAAAATGTATAAAAAATACCAAGCATAATGCTACTACCCAACTTTGCAAAGACTCTTTATACTTTGCTTTATCAGTAGCTGTTGAACTTATTAATATTCTAATTCCTAAATATACTAATACTGATAAAAGTCCAACAATAGCTATATTTCTAAATGAAATATACCAATCTGAAATTGTTTGTTGTAGCACTCCTCCTGCAGCTGATTGCGAAGCTTGTTCAGCATCGGTAGTACTTGATATCGCTTCAAAATCATTCGGATTTAAAAAATTAACATCCAATGCTGCTATATTATTTGCAAATATATTTTCTGGTGAATATAGAAAGTTTGGTATATCATATTGTGTTCCTAATATCCATGAAAAAAATTCTGAAGTATTTATTGTATCATCAGTATACTCATAATCTATTTCTTCATCATCTCCAACATATAGCCATGAATCAGGATTTCCAATATTCTGATTAGTTGGCGAAAGCATTGCAGAAGTAAAGCCATCTGCTCCCAACATAAAGTGATTCAAGGCTCCCATAGCAATATCACCAATTGCAGCAAAAATCTGAAGAATCTGTTTTAATAAAGAACCTATTATTCCATCACCTTCATCTGGAATATCCTCTTGCGTAATTACTTCTGTTGCATGTACACTATAATTTGGAGTTACTGCAAAAATCAAAATTAATGCTACTAGTAAAATTATTAATATCTTTCGTGTCATACTACTTTTCCTAGTTAAAAATTTCATTTTATCCTCCTATTAAACATTTCCTGCAGCCTTTCTCATTTTAACTAATTTATTTAAGTTTGTCTCAACAAATTCAAATTCCTTAGCCGTTGGAGTTATCTGTAAAATAGCTGTATCTGAACCAACTTTCAATAACCCCTCTCCTTTTAAACATGTAATTAAGAAATTAGCTTCACCATCACTTAATTTAAACACTTTCTTTAAGTATTCAATTTCAGACTTATCTTGTGCTAAGAATAATTTTGTATCTGATGAAGTTAAAACTGCTTGTGCTTCTGGCTTCTCATAAAAGTCTTGAAATCTTTGAGAAACAATTGCCAAAGAAACATTTCTTTTTCTTGCACGTCTTGCCATTGTATTTAAGAAATCTACGGCTTCTGGGTATGGCAATAACATCCAAGCCTCATCAACTAGTACTCTTTTTTGTCTTGCTTTTGTTCTATCTTCACTATTTTTCTTTACATATTTCTCCCAAATCCAAGAAAGTAATATTTGTTGTGCAAGTGGTCTTGCAAATCTCTCTTCTAGTTGAGATATATCTAAATTTATAAATGTTGCTCCATCTAGTAATTCAAAAGTAGATTGTCCATCAAAATATGCCATTTGACCATTATATTCTCTGATATATTGTCTCATAACTTTTAACAAATAACTAAAATGGAATTGATAGTTGCTATCCTTATTATCTTTTGCTTTTTGTTCAATTCTCTTATACCAACTTCCAATTGTTGGCATCTCTTTTTTATCTCTGTATAATCTATCCCCTCTTTGTAAAGCTCCTCCTGTTTTATAAAGACTCGCTGGATCATTTGTAATTCCTCTTGCTTTATATTCTTCTGCTACGGACTCTGCAATTACTTGTTTTGTAAGCTCATTTACTTCTGTACTTCTTGTACTACCTCTAGCCATTGTAAGTAATGCCTGTGTAACATCTTCTACCTTATTTTCTACATTCAAAACAATTCTATCTCTTCCTGTAATTTCATCTTTAATTGTTTCTGGCTCTATATCAAATAAATTTATTACTGTTTTTGAATTTGGACTTAATACAACATTAATTCCACCTAAACTTTCTGCAACTATTTGATACTCACCTTCAGCGTCTAATGCTAAACTCTCGATTCCCATCAATATAGCTGATCTAGAAATTAAAGTTTTCATTGTAACAGATTTACCAGCTCCAGACTTAGCAAACACAACCATATTATAATTTGTTAAAGATGGATGGAAGTTATCAAATAATATTGGTGTTCCTGTTTGTTTGTTAAATCCAAGAGGAATACCCGTAGGATGTCCAACTTCTGATGTAGTAAATGGAAATACTGTTCCCATAGATCTACTATCAAAAGAGTGTTTTTTCTTCACTTTATCGTCCATTAATGGTAAATTTGATTTAAAAGCATCTTCTTGCATTGCCCATGCACTTTTTATTCCTACTAATGATTTAGACATCTCGGTAGATAACAATTTTGTTAATCTATCTAAATCATCTAAACTATATGTAAATAAAGTAGCAATTATTGAAGCATCATACATTTTATTGAAGCCTGCTGCTATTTCGTCTCTTAATTGCTCTGCTTCAAATCTTTTTTGTGTTAATGTACTTTCCCTATTTATATTTCCTCTATCTGCTGCAACAATTCTTTCTGTTTCCAATTCATTTATTACTTTATTTAACTCATTTTGAGATCTTGCTTCAGCAATTGGTGTAATATATATTGATGTGTTAACATCTCCAAAGAAGTATAAATCTCTAAATAACTCTGGGAAGGTACACATACGTGGTAATGTAGAAATAAAGAAACTTCTAGCATACCTTTTTACATTTGAAATTATTTCTAAATGATCAATTTTTGAAGCATCTATTCCAGAAGGTGCAATTAATTCTTTTATTGTCTTTCTTCTTAATATACCTGGTTCTTCTTGTCTAGCTATTTGCTGTTTTCTTCTTTCTTCCTCTAGTTGTTTTTTTGACTTTCTCATCACTCTCTTCTCCTTCCTCTTTTGATTTTTCTAATTCTTTTATAGCCTCAGATGCAACATCTACTCCAACATAATTTCTATTATCTCCAATAATTATTTCAGCCATCTTTCTAACTAATTCTTCCATATTTTCTTCTGTTTCTTCAGCTTTTTGTTGATTTTTAGATTTAACCTTATCAACAGTTTGATTTGCTAAGTCAACTGCTCTATCATGTACAACTTGATCTAAAGCTTTAACTTTCTTTTCAAACACATCTGGTGCAGTTGAATATAAATCATCATATCCTGCTTGCATTGCTTTATCTATTCCAAATGTTTCAGATTCATCTCTGTTGTATGCCACATATAAAAGTTCAATAAGCTCTTTTGATGATAGAATTTTTCCACTTATAGAACAGGCTGATAAAGTTCTAATCATAGATTGTGCTTTTGTATATAGTTCAGAAAATGCCATATTTCTTATTTCTTCTATATCATATTTATGCTCTGGATTTTCTTCAGCATAATAAGAAATTATTATATAGTATTTTCTATTAAGAACACTTTTATTTAAGCTCATTCTTTCAGTATCTTGAACTATATCTCTTCCATATTCCAACATATTTCTTTGTTTCGTAAGCTCAAATAAATATTTATCTAATTCCTCTTGAGAATATGTATCTGAATCTTTCATATTGTTATATTCAAACATCATTCTTCTATATTTGTCCTCAATTTCTTTTACTTTAGCTTTATAATTTGAAATACTTCCTTCCAAATTTATAGTTCTAGTTTGAATATAAATTTGAATTGGATGTCTTAATGTATTTAAAAATTGTTGGAAGCCTTCTTCAACTGCTACCTTTTCCATATTTGACATCAAATCATAATTTACACCTTGACATTCAACAACCATCAAATAACGTTTTCCCTTTTTTTGTACAATCATATTATCTTCAACTTTGTCAAAATCCATAAAATCCATTATAGATTGTTTGTTATATGAATTATTTACATTTTTTTCTGTTGTTTTACTATTTTTTTTATTTGGATTAGTACCTGATAAATTTTCTTGTTTTTTTGGATTATTCACAGATTTTTCTCTTGCCCTTAATCCAATAAAAACTGCAATCAGCACAAGTAGTATAAAAAACATAACACTTAAAACTATTATTAATATATTTGAAATTGTATTTGAATCCATATTACTCATCTTTTGTTTCCTCCTTCTCCACTTCTTTATCTACCTCATTTTCATATACATATATCTTGTTTTTTTGCATTTTAAATTTTATTCCTCTTCTTATGACATCATCTATATTTTCCCCACCAGTTTTTTGAGTTATCTTAAAGCTAGTAGAATCTGGCACTTTAAATGTCCCTATTATAAATCCTACTAATCCTAATAACGCTATACAAATTAATCCTACTATATTCATGGATAAAATACTAAATATTAAATATAATGGTAATCCACATGCTCCTCCTATTGCAGTATAAACAAGTGCTTTAGCAGAAAATATAAATAGAATCCTTCCTTCTCCTTTTACATTTCTTGGCAAATTATATGTACCCAAAATGCTTCTCCTCCTTTGCAAAAACAAATCTAATCATACTTATATATAATTATACCAAAAAAACTCGGAAATTGTAATATTTTTAGCAAAAAAAAATTAAAATAATATATTTTTAATATAATTGTAATATAGGTGTAATAAATATTAACTACAATATAGATAACAAAGTAAAGAATAAATAGTTTATAATCTTGTATAAATTATGCAATACAAAAAGGCAAAAATAAAAGAATCCCTAAAGATTCTTCTATTTTTATATATTTTACATGTATTTATTATCCAGCTGTTACACCTGTAAAGAATTGGTATATAACTTGTGCAAATGCTGAAGCTGCAAATATTAAAGCTGCACCAACTATGTATGGTATCATTGTCTTTTTGTACTCTGCTTTTTCTTCCGCACTACCCATCATGTATTTAATACCTAATACTATTAATACAATAACTGATAATACTATACCAACTACTTGTAAAATACCTATTACACTATTACCTACATTAGTAATTTCATTTGTTCCTTGAGCATCTGTATTACCTTCTAATTCTCCTGGTGTTAAAGCAAGTGAACTAATTGATATAGATACCATAGTCATTATTATTAATAATACAGTAACTATTTTTAATAGCTTTTTGTTCATTTTATTTTCCTCCTTTTATTATTTTTATATTTAAAATCTCATTAACTTTGAGAATATTAAAAACTATATCATCCTTTATATTATAACATTTTAAAATATTTTTTGCAACTGTTTAAGTTTTTATATTTAAATTTTTAAAAATTTTTAGCAATTTGATATATTATTTGTGGTACTGTAGTCCCAGAAAATAATAAGAAAGCACCAATTAAATATGGTTTTAAAGTTTGTTTGTATTCTGCTCTTTCTTCTATACTTCCCATCATATATTTTATACCTATAACAATAAGCATTACTACAGATACAACTGTTCCAATAACTTGAATTATACCCAATACTGTTTCTGCCATTTCTTCTAATTTTACCGAACTACCTTCTGAACCTCCACCATACGCATTTAAATCACCTAGTCCTGTATCTGCATAACTCATTGTTGGAATAATTATTGATAAGCATAATATAATTATTAAAAATATTGCCACTATTCTTTTCATTTAATCACCTACATTCCTTGTAGTATAGTTACTACTATTTTCCATATTGCAAATCCTCCAAATACTACTACACAACCTACTACATATGGGATTAACAATTTCTTTGCTTCTACTTTTGTATCTATATTTGAAGCCATTAATTTAATTCCTATAATTGCTCCTACTATTACTGCTACAATTACCCCTATTGAAAGTAATATATTATATATTGTATTTGAAAATTGTGATAAATCTCCTTCGTATTGAGCTTCTCCTAATCCAATAAAGTCACTAGCATCATTCATAACATCATCTAAGCTATCTCCTGCATCTCCTGTGTCAGTTTTATGTGGTTGAGCAGTGTAAATTGTATCACCAGCACCATATGTTCTATCATATATCTGACTAAATATAGAACCTGCTACTGATCCATCATCTTCTTCGTACCCAGCTTCTCGTAATGTTTCTACCCAAGCTTCTTTTACATCTTGACTTTCATCTATTTTTCCAATATCTCCAATACTTGCACCATCTTTTATAGTATAATTACGTTTAACATAATCCAAAATTTCCTCAGCTGTCATTTCTTTCTTTTCTTCATCAGTTAAAGTTTCCTTTTTATTTTCAGCTTCTTTATCTTTCTTTTCTTCTTCTTCTTCCTTTTTATTCTGCTGATTTTGTTCTCCAGGTGAATAAGACGGTGCATCACTTCCTCCTGCACCAATCGGTCCTTCATAACCAGGTGCTGATTCATAAGCTCCAGCCGCATATACTGTTGAATTTATACATATAAATGCATTTAAATTTAACAACAATACAAAAATTAAAATTTTATATACTTTATTTCTCATAATTCTTACCCCCCTTTACAAAATTCTCACATTTACTTAATTATACCTTATTTTTACCTTTTTTTCAACTTGTATTTTATTTTTAATATAAATGTTATAAAAACGTAATATTTAATTTTTCCAAATATTTTTATATTTAACAAATTATATTATAATTGAATAAATTTCTTCTTCAGCAAAAAGAAAACACCGATAAGAACTATCGATGTAATCTTTAAGGTCTAGCCGAATATCTGCGACAGTACATACATGAGCCATATGAACCCATATACTCCTGTCCCCGCCATTACCTTGTAATCATCTTTCCGCTTGTTCTTCTGGAATATTAAAAGTCCAAAAAAACAAACAACACATACAAAACCTATAATATTAGCCAACGCATTTAACAGTCCCATTTCTTTCACCCTACTCACTATACCTCTAGCGAGCTCCTTTCTGATTTTTTATAATTCAATTGTACCAAATTTCTAGCGAAAAGTCAATTTATGTAAATATTTAAAAACTAGAAAAAGCATATGAAATATGTTAAA
>CALXKC010000014.1 GCA_944388775.1 uncultured Clostridia bacterium
CGACGAGGAGTACACAAAACAAAATATGGTCGAAAAAGGTTAATCACAAGAAGTCAGCAGAGGTCATAGTAGGAAAAATTTTTTTTTCGAAGGACTGAACAATTTGTAGTGTTTTCACTACCCAAAATTTAGTGATAGATAAGAGTCAGAATGTGTTAATGAGGATAGTATGAGCGTATCTCAAAGGGTTACTCAAAATCGATGATGTATCTATCTACGGAAAGGAGAAGAGAAAACAGATATGGAACTTTTGGAAGAAATACTAAAACCAGAGAACTTAAACAAGGCATACAAGAAAGTAATATCCAACAAAGGAGTAGCAGGAGTAGATGGAATAACAGTTGAAAAAGAACTAGAATATCTAAAAGAACATAAAGATACAATATTAAATCAAATAAGGAAAAGAAGATATAAACCACAACCTGTGAAAAGAGTGCAAATACCAAAAGAAAATGGCAAGAAGAGAAATCTAGGAATACCAACAGTAACAGATAGAATAATACAACAAGCGATAGTGCAAGTAATAAGTCCGATATTTGAAGAGCAATTTAGTGATAACAGTTTTGGATTTAGACCAAATAGGAGTTGTGAGCAAGCAGTAGTAAGGGCACTAGAATACTTAAATGATGGGTATGAATGGATAGTAGACATAGACTTAGAGAGATTCTTTGATACAGTAAATCAAGATAGGTTAATAACGATAATAGGAAAAACAATAAAAGATGGAGATGTAGTATCATTAATAAGAAAATATCTAAGTGCAGGAGTATTGGAAAATGGAGTAGTAAAAGCAACAGAAGTAGGAACACCACAAGGAGGAAACTTAAGTCCATTACTAAGTAATATAATGCTAAATGAGCTAGACAAAGAATTAGAAAAAAGAGGGCTAAACTTTGTAAGGTATGCAGATGACTGTATAATACTTGTTAAAAGTGAGAAGGCAGCAAATCGAGTATTAGCATCAATAACGAGGTATATTGAGAAGAAACTAGGATTAAAAGTAAATGTAGAAAAGAGTAAAGTAACAAAACCAAAAGACACTAAATATTTAGGATATAGTTTTTGGACAACAAAAGAAGGAAAGTGGAAACCAAAGCCACATATAAAATCATGCGAAAAGCTAAAAAGGAAATTAAAGAAACTGACAGATAGAAGCTGGAGTATAAGTTTAGACGAAAGGATAAAGAAGATAAATTATGTGGTAAGAGGATGGGTAAATTACTTTAGGATAGCAAATATGAAATGGATACTGAGGCAAATAGATAAATACCTAAGAACAAGAATAAGGGTAATAATCTGGAAACAATGGAAAGTAGCAGGAAGAAGAGAAAAAGCACTAAAACAATTAGGAGTAAGAGAAGATATAGCGTATAACTTAGCAAACAGTAGAAAAGAATATCAACAAATAAGTAAAACAACATGGGTAAAATTTGCTATCAATATAGAAAGGTTAAAAAGAAAAGGAATAGTATTTTTAATAGACCAATATGAAAAAGTTCATATTGAATATGCAAATTGAACCGCCACTTGCGAGAACCGCTTGAGTGGTGGTGTGAGAGGGGAAAAGCACACTAAGTGTTATCCTCTACTCAATCACATCTTATATAAAATTGATGGATGAGATAAATAAAATTCTTATCATAAAAAAATGTGACGGTTTTGTAAAACTTTTTTGAAAGTTTGTGTAACAAATTGAAAAATTATGTAAAACGTGATATAATTAAAGTTGTAACTAGTTAAACTAGAAGGCACAAAAGAAGTGGAATGTATTCCACTGAAAATGAAGGAGGAGCATAAATATGTGTGTAGACTTAAAGAAAGAAGATTACATGGGGTTGTATTACAAATTCGATGAGCGGATAAGGTATTATCTCATGGAACATGATGAAAATTACACAAAGCCTGCAACGGTTCGACAGATGCCAGGTTATGAAATGCTTAGAATAGCATGGATAGCATGGAAGGTCGATAATAATTTGACAGAAGAAAGTATGCTGGAGACAGTTGAAAAAAATCTTTCTCTTAGAACTGCAAAGGTTCAGGTAGAAGATGAGAAAAACAGTAGAGACCCGATTCTTCAAAAAATGATTGAAGTTGTTAGGTCTCTTGGAGAAGATGTTTCTCCTTTGAAATTTGTTAGAGAGCTTTAAATGGCTCTCTTTTTTTGCTTTTATAGATATGTCCCCAAATGGACAAAAATGTCCAAAAGGAAACGTCCCCAAATGGACAAAATGTCCCCATTGCGACATAAACGAAAATGGTGATTTCATAAACAAAAAATCATAAACAATAAAAAACATGATATAAAGAAAAAGATAAAAACTTGAGAAAGGAATGTGAAAAAAATGAAAGAATTTTTAGCGATTGAAAATGTAAAAGCATTAGAAATTTTAGACTCAAGAGGAAATCCAACAGTACAAGTAGAAGTTGAGACAGAAGGTGGATTTATAGGAGTAGCATCAGTTCCATCAGGTGCATCAACAGGAAGTTTTGAAGCTGTTGAATTAAGAGATGGAGATAAAAACAGATATAAAGGAAAAGGAGTTCAAAAAGCAGTAGAAAACGTAAATAAAAAAATATCAAAAGAAATAATAGGAATGAATGTTTATGAACAAAAAAATATAGATGAAACAATGATAAAATTAGATGATACACCAAACAAATCAAATTTAGGAGCAAATGCAATATTAGGAGTATCCCTTGCTGTTGCAAAAGCTGCAGCAGAATCGTTAGGCATGGATTTATATGAATACATAGGTGGAAAACAAGCTAAAGATTTGCCAGTGCCTATGATGAATATATTAAATGGTGGAAAACACTCTGATAATAATATAAGTATTCAAGAATTTATGATTATGCCAATTGGAGATATAACATTTGCTGAAAGATTACGTAGAGGAGCGGAAATATATCATACATTGAAATCTGTTTTGAAAGAAAAAGGCTTTAGTGTTGCTGTTGGAGATGAAGGTGGATTTGCACCAAATTTAGAAAACGAGGAACAAGCAGTAGATGTAATAATTGAGGCAATCAAAAAAGCAGGTTATGAGCCTAAAAAAGATGTTGTTTTAGCTTTAGATATTGCAAGTACAGAGATGTATGATGAAGCTAAAAAAATAGGAGAAAGTGGCTATTATTTTTGGAAAACAAAACATATGAAAACAAAAGATGAAATGGTAGAGTATTTAGTAGAATTGTGTGATAAGTATCCAATTGCTTCAATAGAAGATGGTTTGGCAGAAGAGGATTGGGACACATGGAGAGTTTTAACTGAAAAGTTAGGTGATAAAATCCAATTAGTAGGTGATGATTTATTTGTTACAAATATGCAAAGATTAAATAGAGGAATAGAGAAAAATGTAGCAAATGCAATATTAATTAAGCCAAATCAAATTGGAACTTTAACTGAGACTTTAGATACAATTGAATTAGCCAAAAAACACGGTTATAGAACTGTTATTTCGCACCGCTCTGGAGAGACAGAAGATACTACAATTGCTGATATTGCTGTTGCAACAAATGCTGGGCAGATAAAAACTGGTGCACCTTGCAGAACTGATAGAGTAGCAAAGTATAATAGGCTTTTAAGACTAGAAGAAAACATCTAGCAAATTGTACAACATGCAAAACAGAAAGTTTAACTAGAAGAACCCAATATGGGTTCTTTTAGTTTGCAAAAATATATTAAAAACTTGTACTTGATTAATTATGGTTAATTTTATATAATATCTTAACAGGTAAAAAAAGAAAATTTAAAATTAGAGATATATGCAAAAAATTTAATACAAGAAGGATACAAAATTAATGATGTTTATGATATAATGGAATATGATATTCCATTACCTAGATTAGGAGCAATTGCAAAAGAACTAGAAAATCAAAAAGAGGTTGGAGAATCAAGATAATATTGCCATTGGAAGGAAATGAGACTAAAATGAACAAACAAGAATTAGAAAAAATAAAACAAAAAGCATTAGAAGAACATATACCAATAATAATGGATGACACATTAGAAGTAATAGAAAACTATCTAAAAGAAAACAAACCACACAAAATATTAGAAATAGGAACAGCAGTTGGATATTCTGCAATATGCTTTACTGAAATACTTGCCGAAGATGGGCAAATAGATACAATAGAAAGAGACTCTGAAAGAGTAAAAGAAGCAAAAGAAAACATCAAAAAAGCAGAAGTAGAAAACAAAATAAATATTTATGAAGGTGATGCAGTAGAAATATTGCCAACACTAGAGAATAAATATGATGTAATATTTATAGATGCAGCAAAAGGAAAATACCCATTTTTCCTAAAAGAAGCATTGCGCATGTTAAATACAAATGGAATTATTTTTGCAGATAATATTTTGTATAAAGGTTATGTTATGAGTGATTACAACAAACATAAACAAAGGACTGCTGTTAGAAATTTAAGAGAATATATAAAAGAAGTAAAAGAAAATCCAGAATTAGAAACCAAAATCTTAGAAGTAGGAGATGGGCTTGCAATTAGCAAGAAAATCCAAAATTAACTAAATAAAAAAATTGAATGCTCACAAGTGTAAAATTAATTAATAAAAAAGTCATAAAATTAATTTTGCACTTGTTTTTTGTCAAAAAGTGTTATATATTGTTAAAGAATAAAAATAAAGAAAGGATGAAAAAATATGAGAATAGTAGAACCATGGATAAAAGTAGAAAAAATTGATGGTAAAAAAATAATGAAAAGAATAGAAAGAGCATGTAGAACTTGTTATCGCTCAGAGGGAAAAATTACTGATGACAGTTATAAAAATTTAATTACTAATTGTATAACTAGAGGGCATGAATCAGTTTTAGAACATGAAAAAGTTACTGTAAGGATATATAGTGACGTAGGCTCTTATAAAGATCTAACAAGACACAGATTTGCAAGTTTTTCTATTGAATCAACAAGATATTGTAGTTATGACAAGGACAAATATGGAAATGAAATTGCTTTCATGAATCCTGTATATATAGAAGATAAAGAAATGTATGAAATATGGAAAAATACAATGCAAGAAATAGAAAACGGATACATAAAAATGAAAGAACTTGGAGCTTCAACTGATATGTGTAGGGAATTATTACCACATTCAACAGCTGGAGAATATACAATGACAGCAAATATAAGAGAATGGAAACATATTCTTAGTTTAAGAACGACTAAACATGTTCATCCATCTATTAGACAGGTCTTGATTCCTTTATTAAAATATTTTAAAGAAGAAATGCCAGAAATATTTGGAGATGTAGAATATGATGAAGATTTTAATCCTGAATATTATGCTAAATTGTCAATAGAAGAAGAGGTGTAATTATATTTGATAGATTTACATATCCATAGTAGTTATTCTGACGGAAGTTATTCTGTAATTGAAATATTAAAGGAAGCGCAGAGTAAGAATTTAGAATATATTTCTATTACAGACCACGACAGTATAGATGCCTATGAAGAACTAAAAAAATTTAATAGTAATGATTATTATAGCGGAAAAATTATAATAGGATGTGAATTTAAATGTTTTTTAAACGAATACAATATACCTATTGAAGTTTTAGGATATGGATTTAATTTAAATAAGATAAAAAACTATTTAGATAATAATATAATGGAAACTCAATCAAAATATCTAAACTTTTTAAAAGATCAAGGAAAAAAATTAGGTTTAATCTTTAATCCTGATTTGAAATTAAATGATAAACATTGTTATGCTTCTGCAGTATTTCAAGAAGAGTTAATAAGATATAATGAAAATCAAGAAATAATGAAAAATAATAATATATCATTAAAGCCCAATTTTTATAGAGCTGAACAATGTAATAAAAATAGTATATTTTATATAGATGAGAAAAAAGATATAATTGATTTAAGAAGAATGATTAAAATAATACATAATGCTGATGGATTGGTATTTTTAGCACATCCATATATTTATATTGTTAATAGTGTAGAAGAAATGGTAGAAAGTATAGCTAAAAGATATAATATAGATGGGATTGAATGTTATTATTCTACATTTAATAAAAAGCAAACTAAAAATATGGTTAATTGTGCAAAAAAATATAATTTATACATATCTGGTGGTTCAGACTTTCATGGCGCACGTAAGCCAGATATAATAATTGGAGAAGGTAAGGGAAATCTAAATATAGAAACCGAAATAATATCTAATTGGATAAATAAAATATAACAATTAAAATAAAGGAGAGAAATATAAAATGTTAAGCATAATAGTAGCAAAAGCAAAAAACAATATAATAGGAAAAGAAAACAAACTAATATGGCACATACCAGATGATTTAAAAAGATTTAAAGAATTAACAACAGGTCATAATATAATAATGGGAAGAAAAACATTTGAATCATTAGGAGGAATATTACCAAATAGAAAACATATAGTATTTACACAAAATCCAGACTTTAAAATCGATAATCCAAATGTGAAAATTGTACATTCAATGTTTGAAATTCAAGAATATATTGAAGATAAAGAAGAAAACTTTGTTATAGGTGGAGCAATGATATACAATTTATTAATGCCATATGTAACAAAAATGTATGTAACTGAAATTGATAAAGATTTTGATGGAGACACATTCTTTCCTAAAATAAATACAGAAATATGGAAAGAAGTTAGCAGAGAAAAAGGTCCAAGTGATGATAAAATAGATTTTAATTATGACTATGTTATTTATGAAAGAATTAAATAAAGATATAAATTTAAAGCAAAAAGTTTGAAGAAAAAGACTGAAAATGTCTAGACAATTTAAAAGATATGTGCTAATATATTATAGTACATATCTTTTAAATGTGCATAAATAATTAATATGCCGATGTGGCGGAATTGGTAGACGCACATGACTCAAAATCATGCGGGAAACCATGTGGGTTCGAGTCCCACCATCGGTACCAAAATTGATAGGTAAATAACAATGTATTATAATAGTACATTGTTATTATTTTAGAAAATATAAATTTTATTAATTATACATAAAACATATTATTTTGCAAATAATAGTAAAAAAGAATAAAAAATTCAAAATTTAGAAAACTCTATTTAGGAGGAAAAAATATGTATAATTTTAGAACAGATTTAGCATCTGAAAGAAGAGATTTGTATCAAAAAGCAAATAATATTGAAAATCAAATTGATGGAATTGAAAGTGAACAAGAAGATGTAGATGAAAATATAAAAATTGAAAGGGTAAAAATAACAAATGAAAATGGTGAAAAAGCAATAGGGAAACCAATAGGAACATATGTAACTATTGATATTAAAAAATTAAAAATAGCACAAGAGGATGAAATTCAGAAAGCATCTGAGGTATTAACAAGTGAATTAAGAAAATTAATTGATGTGCATATAGATAAACAAGGAGAAATTTTAGTAGTAGGACTTGGAAATATATATGTGACACCAGATAGTTTAGGTCCAAAAGTAATTAATGAGATAGATGTTACAAGACATTTAATAAATTACTTACCTCAATATGTAGAAGAAGGAACTAGAATGGTAAGTGCAATAGCACCAGGTGTTTTGGGAACAACAGGAATTGAAACTGTCGAGATTTTAAAAGGTGTAGTGGATAATATAAAACCAAAACTTATAATTGTAATTGACGCATTAGCTTCAAGAAGTATTGAAAGGATTAGCAGTACAGTTCAACTATCAGATACTGGAATTGTACCAGGTGCAGGAGTTGGAAATACAAGAAGTGAAATAAGTCAAAAAACTTTAGGTATACCTGTAATTGCAATAGGAATACCAACAGTTGTTGAAACGGCGGTATTAGTAAATGATTCACTTGATTTGTTTATTTCAAAATTACAAGAAGAAGCAAAATCAAATGATTATTTAAATCAGTTAAAAGAACAAGATAATTATGAAGAAATAAAAGAAGCATTAAATCCTAAAGAATATAACTTAATAGTAACCCCAAAAGAAATTGATGACTTGATTGAAAATATGAAAGATGTAGTTGCAAGAGGAATTAATTTTGCTATGTAATATTTTAATAAATTATTGCAATGTCATTGTTCTATTGTTATAATAATATCAAAACTAAGAGAAGAGTGAAAACGAAAGAAAAAAGGGAGGAAGTTTAATGCTAATAAACAAGAGTAAAAAAGATATTATAAGAGAAAAAGAGAGTGAAAAAGTAAGCCAAAGTAAAGAAAATACAGAACAAGAAAATAAAATAGTAGAAACAAGGACAATAGAACAATTATTAAGAGATTTGAGACAAGAAAAAGAATGGTCTTATTGGAATGTAGTAGATGAATTAACAAGAAAAGGGATTATATTAAATGAAACAACAATAAAAAAATGGGAATATGGATTGGAATATCCAGATTTAGATATTATATATAAATTATCAGAAATATATTCTGTACCAAGTCAAGATTTTGTCATGGCAAAAAACAATAGTTTTAAAGAAGGATATGAAACTATTCACATGGAGCTTATAAAAAGAATTTGTTATATAACAGGAATTTCTCTAAAAGTTGGGTATATAGCTATGTATGTGTTTATAGGATTAGCTTTAATATGGGCATTATTGTTTTTTATTGGAAAATGCAATGAATATTTATTAGTTAGAAGTATGATGAATTAATTAAAACATTTTTATAAAAATAAAAAATATAAAGTTAGGTACAAAAATGCTGAGTTCAAAAAAACAATAAAACAAAATGAAAATTATTGCAAAAATAAAACTGTTATTATATAATTTGATTAGCATTAAATTTAGTAAATAAAAGGAGGAAAAGATATGGAAGAAAAAGAGAAAAAACAAGAAGAAGTAAAAAAATCTGAGAAAGAGGTTAAAAACACAGAAAAAAAGCCAGAAGTTAAAAAAGAAGGAGATATGAAGAAAACAGAAAATAAGGTAAAAGGAAAAGTAACAGTAGAAAACAAAAAAACAAAAAAAGCTCCGATAATAACAGCAATTGTAATTATAGTTATCATAATTTTAGCAATTGTGTTATACGTGTTATTCGCAAATGGACCTAAAAGTATAGTTGAAGGAATGTTTACAGCTTTAAAAAATGGAGATTATGATAAAGTAAATGAATATATTAACTATGAAGAAGTTATATCATCTTCAGATATACTTGATAGCGAAAGTTTAGATAAAGAAACAATGAGTTTGTTATTCGATAAATTAAGTTGGAAAATTACTGAAACAGTTAAAGATGGAAATATAGCATATGTAACTGTTGATGTAACAAATAAGAATTTTAAAACAATAATTGCAAATTATATGCAGAATGCATTAAGAGTAGCATTTAGTGGACAAGAGTTAAGTGATGCAGAAATGGAAAATTATTTATTAGAGGAACTAAGAAATGAAGATGTAGAGACAATTACTACAACACAAACTATCAATTTAACAAAACAAGATGGAAAGTGGGTAATTAATACAACAGATACAAATTTAATAGATATATTATTACCTGGATTAAATGAAGCTATAAACTCATTAAGTTAATGAATTTTGGTAATAATAAATACGTTTAGACTATACAGAAAATCAATCATAAGTGATTGATTTTTTCGTTTGCAATATAAATTTGTAATGTTTACATGGTTAAAGTTATAGGAAATGGGACAGACTGAAAGAAATAAAATTGCTTTATAGATATTTAATTAGATTAGTTAAAAAATGAAAATTTGATATTTATGTTTATTTATGGTAAAATATTAGCATAGGTAAGTTACCTTTGTGCAAATTCCTATTCAATTCAAAAAAATTATCTTTAAGAAAGGTGGAAAAAATCATGAAAATCACTATTAATAATGATGGTAATATAACCATTGTTAATGGGCGGATTATAAGCGGAGGATGTTCTTCTGCAGAATCCAAAAAAATTGATGAAATCAAACGTATTAGAGCTGAAAAAATCAGCACAATAAAAATTGATTCTGATTTGGCGGATGTTACAGTCGCTAGCAACAGTACAGATAACATTGAAATACATTATTATGGCGAGGTATATACAAAAGGCAATCTTAGATTTAATGTTACTACATCTGATGATGAAATCAATGTGTCTGCAAAAATTAAAGGCAATGCCTTTAACAGTAGTCTTAAACTGAATGTACTTATTCCGCAAAAACTATTTAAGATTATTTCGATTAAATGCCAGAATGGAAGTACAGAGCTTGGCAGAAATGTCGAAGCAGAACAACTGAAAATTGACTCGCAGAATGGTAACGTTGAATCAGAGGGATTTTTTTATGAAATCAATGCAAAATCTATAAATGGAAGTGTAGATATTGCTATTAATGCAAAAAATGATATTGAAATTTTTGCATCTTCTACGAACGGAAATGTCAATGTAGAACTGGGGAATATTGGTTTATGTAATATTTCAACTTCATCAATAAACGGATCTGCCAAAAACAGGCATAACGCTACTGGAAAATATAAGGCTACAGGGAATGTTTCATCAATAAATGGCAGTGTCAGAGTCAGGTAAGTGAATTCTTAATTAAGCATGATTTTAGTGCCCTATGCTTTTTATTGCATAGGGCAAAAAAATTTAAAACATTTTTAGAATTTTATTATTAAATTTGATGCAATTTATCAGAAATAAGGTTTATTTTAATAAATAATTTATGTTAGTATGAATAGTTATTTCTTTCCATCAACCTTCATGTTATCTCCATACCTCTTAATCTTTTGAGTAGTAGTCTTTTCAAACTCCTTATCCCTAATACCAAAACTCTTAATATGTTTGTAATTAGGCAACTTTTTATTAACACTAGAAACAACATCAGAAATAAGTTTCCAAATTTCCTCTTTAGTAGGAACACTACCTTTTAAATACTCTGTAATTGCCTCAATATTAGGATAAATCTGAGCATTAACATATGTTTCATCATCATCATCTTTATGAATACCTAAAACAACTGATTCAGAAATAAGAGGATTATCATTCAAATAATATTCAACCTCTTCAGGATAAATATTTTTTCCATTTTTAGTTACAATAACACTTTTACATCTACCAGTAATATACAAATAACCATTTTCATCAATTCTTCCTAAGTCACCTGTATGAAACCAACCATCAACAATAGTTTGTTTCGTTTTTTCTTTATCTTCATAATAACCAAGCATAACATTAGGACCTTTAACAATAATTTCTCCAACACCTTCATCATTTGGATTATCTATCTTATATTCCACATTTGGAATAGGAAGTCCAGCTGCATCGTCTTTTTGAAAATAGTCTGTATTTCCAGCAACTAATGGTGAACATTCAGTTAATCCATATCCTTGCAAAGTTTTTAAATGTAAATTTTTAAAATCAGCAATAATATTTGGATTCATAGCAGCAGCACCTACAATAAATACTCTTAATCTTCCACCTAAAGTGTTTTTTACTTTATTTCTAACAATTGTTTTCATGATTGAAGGCAAACCGCATAAAAGGATTTCCATCTTCTTTTCTATATTTTTCTGGTAAAGATTTATTCATATTTTTAATAATATTTTTATGAACATTTTCTAATAATAGTGGAACACACAAAATAACAGAAGGGTGGAATTCTTGCATGTTTTGTACAATATGTCTCAAACCTTCACAATGAGCAATACTTGCACCACTATATATTGGCAATAAAAATCCTAAAGTACATTCATAGGTATGATGTAAAGGTAAAACAGAGAAGAATAAGTCACTTCTTTTTACTTTTACAATTCCATAAGTTGATAAGATATTTGAGCATATATTTCTTTGAGATAGGCAAACTCCTTTTGCATTACCTGTTGTACCAGATGTAAATAGCAAAATACGTAATTCATCAGGATTTATTTCTATATCATCAAAAGAATGATTACCATCTTCATATGATTTTTTACCTTCATTTAATAAATTTATATATGAATTTTTGATATCCTTTTCTGAATCAAAAGGAACAAAGATTGTATCAGGATTTTCAACTTTTTCAATATTATCTAAAATACTATCTAGATTTTTTGAATCACCTAAAATACAAACAGCTTGTGAAACATTCATAAAATTAATTACATCATGAGGTTGTAATTCTTTATCAATAGGAACAGCTATACCAACAATAGATGCAGCTAAATACGAAACACACCATTCGTAAGTGTTTTTTCCTATAACTGCAATTCGTTTATTTAAAAAGCCTTTTTCGATTAGACTTGTCCCTAAAGCAACAACATCATTTTTAAATTCAGCATATGTAACTGAATAAATTTTACCTTCTTTATCTTTTCTTCTAAAAGCAGTTCTAGAACGATAAATATCTCCAGAACGATATAGCATGTCCTTAAAATTAGTAACTTCTTCTGTTTTATGATATTTTTTCTTTAATTGCTCTGCAACTGGTACATCCTTTTTCATATAAAATCCATCCTTTCCTTTTTTCCTTTTTTATAAGTTTTTGTGTGCTTAAAATAATTACTAAATTTTATGAAATTACGAATGCGAATGGAGGTATATTAAAAATTCTTATATTATCAAGTAGGAGAATCTCAAACTTGCTTTGAGAGGTGCCTGCTTGATAATTTTAGAATTTATTTATACCATAATGTTAGCCGAGTAATGAATAAAATTTAGTAATTATTTTAAGTAAAACTTTTTATTCAAGTCTAAAAAATTTAAAATTCACATCTTTCTTCAAAGTAACACTACCAGTACTATCAATAGAACCATCATCTGAAGACAGTGGAACATCAACAAAAACCGTACATTTATATTTCTCATCTTGATTATTTGTAACAAAAACATCAAAAGAAAAACTACAAGTAATATCTTCTAAAGGGATAGAACATCTATTTAAAAGAGTACCATCATAAGTAATAGGTGTTGAAGTATCAGTAATTGTATAATCAGTTTTAATATTTGAATTTATATAACTAAGTGTAATAGGATTTGCTAAATTATTATATAAAACAGGAGTAGATAAATCTGTCGAATCCTCTGAACTTATAGAAAAATCTAATTTATCCTGAATTTTGTTTTCATCATTTAATTCACTTTTGGCAAAATTATTAATACTCTTAAAATAAAGTGCAGGTTCTCCCATAGATGGAGGTGTTGTGAAATTAATATTTTCAATAGTGACATTTTTTAATGTGTTTTTAGAAGTTTTTTCTTCTTGAGGTGAGTCTATAAAAAATGCAATATCAGTATATTGATAAATATTTTCTAAAGTATAATTTGTTGTTGATATATTTTTATTTTTTGCATCACAATTACTAAAGAAAACTATTTGATTTATATTAAAAATAGTTTCACTATTTTTATTTGCAAATGGCAAAATTGATTTTTCAAAATTAGTTTTTAATACCATTCTTGAAAGTACTAAAAATGCTAAAAATACTACTAATATAAATAAAGCTAAAGTAATAATACTTAAAACTTTTTTCTTGTTATCAATATTTTTATTGATATCTTCTTTATCATGTACGTTTCTAGCTTTTGCATTTTTTGCTTTTATTTTTTTATCATTTTTATTCATGAATAATTTCATTCCTTCCTAAATGAACAAGTTAATTATAATTGTAAAATATTAGAATTATATATAGTTATAATATTATAAAAATCAAATAAAATCAATACCAAATTTAAATGTTATATACACATTCTACAAATAAATTTTTAGAAATAGAGATAAACAAAATTTACCAAGGACAAAACTTAAAAAAAGCAGAAAAGTAAATTGACAAAAAAACAATGAAAAGGTAAAATAATGTTAGGTGATTATAATGAAAGCAAAAGATAAGAAAAATAAGTACATATTTTTTACTTTAAAAAACATAATTATTTTTTCAATAGCTGTTATTAGTATATTCTATATAATCATTTTTTATCACTATTATTTCGGAGAAAGCGTAGTTTATGCAACAGAAGAAGTAAGTTCTCCTATCAATAATTTAGAATTAAGCGAAGCAGAAAAAATAGATATAGATTCCTATATACAAGATAATAGCAAAGAAGGAGTAAAAGAAGAATATACAGTAGAAGAAGTAGAATTAGAATTTATAACAAAATATAAAAACAATGCAAGTTTACCTAAAGGTACATTACAAGTAACACAAGAAGGAAGAAAAGGAAAACAACAAATTACAACAAAAAAGACATATGAAAATGACCAACTAATAAGTGAAGAACAGGTTTCAGCTAAAATTACTAAAGCAGCTGTTAATAAAATTGTAGAAGTCGGAATAGGCACACGGAAGAGCAAGTAATTATGAGGTAAAAGTAGGAGATACAGTATATGTTACATCTGATAGGCTATCTGTTATGGTAGAGCCAAGTGAAGAATCACAAAAAGTTGCTACTTTATCTCAAAATGATGAATTAAAAGTTTTAGAGATTAAAGGTGAATGGTATAGGATTAGGTCAGGTAGTACAATTGGATATGTAAAATCAGAGGCTACAACTTATAGAAATTATGTTCAAGAAGAGGCAGAGAAAAATTCTTCAAATATAAATACTTCTACAAGTCAAAAAAGTAAAGCAGAATTGTTATCAACTCTAAGCTTTGGAATGGCATTAAATAAACCTAGTGGATTAACATTAGAACAGTTTAAGACAATATTGTCAGATAGCAAAGATAAAAATAAAATATTTGAACAAAATGCTGAATATTTTTATTATATTGAAAAAGAATATAATATAAATGGAGTATTTGTAGCAGCAGTTGGTATACATGAAAGCAACTGGGGAACATCAAAAATTGCTCAAGAAAAATATAATTTATTTGGATACGGAGCATATGATTCTAATCCATACAATGGAGCATATACATTTTCAGATTATTCAGAATGTATAGACCTTCTTGCAAGAGTGTTTGTAAAATATTATTTAAATCCAGCAGGGACAAGTATATATGGGGGAGAAACAGCATCTGGAAAATACTATAATGGACCAACATTAAGTGGAATTAACCAAAAATATGCAACAGATAAAAATTGGGCAAACAGCGTATATACAACTATGAAATATTTATATAATAAATTATAAAAAATTCTTGCTATTTTACAATTTTTATTGTATGATATAATAGCAAGAATAAAGAATAGTAATATTTACCAAGTAAAAACTTAATTTGCTAAAAACTTAGAAAGGAATGGAATTAGAAATGAAGAAATATTTGATAGCTACAATTATGATAATACTACTAATAATTTCAGTATTTGGAGCAAATATGGTATATGCAGCAGAAGGAAATAATGTGGTAGTAGAAAATGAGACTACAGACAGAGCAATTGATGAGGAAACAGAAAGTCAATTAGTAGAGTTAAAAGAGAATGTAGCAAATTCACTAGAGGACTATAAAGAAAAATATGGTTCAGATGTTTATGGAACAGTAGCTTATATATTGAATATAGTGCGTATTTATAGTATTCCATTATGTTTTTTAGGAATTGCAATTGGAGCAATACATCAATATGTAATAGGTGTTAGAAAGCTAGATACATTGGAAAAAGGTATGGCACTGATTGTAACCTTTGTAACAATTTTAATTATATGCCAAATATTACCACTTGCATTTGCAGTGTTCGTAAAATTTGGAAGGGGGTAACAAATGAAAGTCTTATTTGCTGTAAGTAATGAAGAAATATCAGAATCTATTGTGAAAAAATATCAAAAACAATATAAACAAATAATATCATACAAAAATGTTTATTACTTTAATGCAATATTGAAAGAATTACAAAAGGATAAAACTTATGATAGAATTGTAATAAGTGAAGATTTGGAAGCTTTTACACATACACAATATGATCAAATTGATAAATTCATATTTGAAAAATTAGATGGAATAAGTGATGAAGCTTCTAACAATGTAAAAGGAAATGATATACCAATTATTTTAATTTGTGCTGATAGAAGAACAAAATCAGAACCTATATTAGTAAAATTATTTGGTATTGGAGTTTATAATGCTATTATTGGTAATGATAGAAGTGTTGATGAAGTATGTAAGTTGATAAATAGACCTAGAGGAAAAAAAGAAGCGAAAGAATATTACCAAATAGATTCAGAAGAAGTTAATTATCAAGCAGAAAATGAAAATGATGTTAGCGAAATGGAAATCCAAAATATAATAGCACACTATAAAAGATTAGGAAAAAATGAAGATAGGTATGTAGATAGTTTTAATAATATTGCTGCACAATATAATGATACGCAATTAAGGATTATTTCAAAATTTTTACCATTAAATGTTAGAGCAGTATTAGAAGAACAATCACCTAAATATCAACAAATAATGTCATTTAATAATAGTGTATCTAAAAATTTAAGACAGTCTAAAAAAGAACAAAAAGAAGGACCAAGTGAAACGCTATTAAAACCTAAAAACAAAGAAGCAGTAATGTCAAAACCAGTAGTAATACCATCATCTGTTAATATGGCAGGGGCAAAAAAATTATCTCGTCATAAACCTGTAGAAAATGATAAAATAGATGTAGTGGAAGAAAGAAGAAGAAATAATATACAAATAGATTCAACAATAAATTTGGAAGAATCATCAGTGCAAAAAAATACAAATACTAACTCATTGGACTTAGAAGATTTTGAAGAAGTATCAAACAATCAAAAATTAGATAGAGAAAAAGAAACTTCTAAAGAAAAAGTTAAAGAAGAACCAGAAGTGGTACAACCAGTAAAAAGAGGAAGAGGAAGACCAAGAAAAAATCCTGTTGTGACAAATACTGAACCAACTGTAAAGAAGAAAAGAGGAAGACCAAGAAAAAATCCACTTCCAGAAGAAGAAACTAAAATTGAAAATGTAGAAAAAGAAGACACAATGCTACCAGGATTTGAAGATGTAGAAGAGAAAAATGATACTGTATTGCCAGGATTTGATGATGCAGAAAAAGAAAATGAAGCAGTATTGCCGGGATTTGAAGACGTAGAAGAAGAAAATGATGCAATACTACCAGGATTTGATGATACAGAAGAAAAAGATGACACATTATTGCCAGGATTTGATTATAAAGATGAAAATGATTCTAATATAGATAATCAAATTCAAAGTTATTCTCAATATGAACCTGAACCTGTAACATCTGTTCCAAATTATGGTACAAGTTATAATACAAATTATAATACAAATATAAACAATCAATCAGAGATTAGAAAAAACGAATATGAAAGTACAAAAGATTTTTCAGGATTGTTAACACCAGATAAAAAGATAGTAACATTTGTAGGTACAAGTAAAAATGGAACATCATTTATGGTAAATAATGTGGCAGAATTAATGTCTTCAATTGGAGTAAATACAGCTATTTTGGATACAACTAAAAATAGAAATTCATATTATATATACACAAAAAATGAAGAAGAATTAAGAACAACTGCAGCTAAAAGCATAACAGGTTTAGTACAAGGAATGACAAATGGAATAGTTGTAAATAAAAATTTAACAGTATATACATCTCTACCAGATGAAAATGAAGATATATATCAAGTGGATGAAATCCTAGAAACATTATTAAAAACATATTCTTTAATATTAATAGATACAGATTTCGATTCACCAGTGGGATATTTTAAACAGTCACAAGAAACATATCTAGTACAAACATATGATATATTAACAATTCAACCATTAACAGCGTTTTTACGTGAGTTAAAAGCTAAAAATATTTTGGATGAAAAGAAATTAAGAATTATATTAAACAAAACTATAAAAATAAGAGGAGTTTCAGATAAAACGATAATAGGTGGAATGGCATATTACAATGATCCAGCAATGTCTTTTATGACAGAATTATTTGATAGAAGCCTAATAAAATATGTATCTATACCACTAGATGAAGAGGTTTATGTTCAATACTTGCAAAGTATTATAGAATGCAATATTTCTTTAAAAGGATATTCTAAAGTATTTATGCAAACATTAAAAGAACTTGGAAATATGATATATCCAGTAGTTAATAATAAGAGAGGATATCAACCACCTTCAGTAAATAATCCAAGTAATAATGTTTTTTCACCAAATATGAACAATACTTTGGATCAGATGAAAAGAAGATATTAGAAGATTTTAAATAGAACTTGAGGAGGTAAAATAGTCGTGATAATAGCAGTAGTAGTAATATTAGTTTTTATTGTGATTGGACTAATAATATATAATGTAACAATACACAAAAAAATACAAAAATTTAAAAATATGAATCAGAAAATAACAAATTTGTATGTTGTACAGGACTTCATGAATGCAATAGGAGAAACTTCAACAGTAGACGAGAAAATAAAGAAAATTAATGATATATTAATAGAAAGATATGAAATTAAATATTCTACTATTGTTGTGTTTGACGGCGCTGAATATCAAGTAAAAGCTTCAAATGTGGATAAAAAACATTGGGATACTTTAAAGGGATTACAAGATGTTGAGATGTTTAAAGATAGTATACAAACAGCAACACCTAAATATGTTACAGTAAATAATGATAATGAAAGATTGCCATATCAAGAAATGGAGTTTGGAAGAGCAAAATCTGCAATCTTCTTTCCATTATACATAGATAATGTTTATATAGGATATTGGATTATTGAAAGTGGTACACCACACGATTTTGATAATGTAGATACAACAGTTTTGGAAGTAATAAAAGAAAATATAGTCTCAGTATTAAAAACAGTAGTACACCAAAAAACTTTAGAAAACATAGTGAGAAAAGACTTATTTACAGGATTGTATTCAGAAGAATATTTGTATGGCGAAGGAAAGAAAATAATAGACCAATATACTATATCAACAATATGTATGTTTAAAATAATAAACATTCAGGAAATAAACAAAAAATATTGTAGAGAACTTGGAAATAAAGTCATTACAGAAATAAGTCGTGCTGTACAAGAGGATTTATCAAGTGAATATGTATTTGTCAGATATATGGGACCTAAGTTTGTAATAGCATTTTCAGGAGTTGAAACAAATAGTGTAGCAGATTATTTAAATGAAATGAAAGATAAAATTGAAAGTATGAAGATACAATTGACACAAGAAGAAATGCAAGAACTTAACTTAGATGTAGCAAGAAGAAACAAGTCAATGCAAGAAAAAGGTGATGTAGCCGTACCAAGAATTAATATCGTAATATCTTCATATTATAAAGGAACAGCATTAGAAGAGGTATTAAAGAAATTAGAAGAGTATTTAGATAATGCTCCAATAAATGAAAGTGATATAACAAATATTTAAAAGGAGGTAATTTAGATGGAATTTGATAAAACAATGAGTTTCAAAGTTGAAAGAGAAGAAAATACAAAATCTAAAGAAATATTAAAAGAAGTATATGAAGCATTAGTGGAAAAAGGATATAATCCAATAAATCAAATTGTTGGATATATATTGTCAGGAGATCCAACATATATAACAAGTTATAATGATGCAAGAAATAAAATAAGAACAATAGAAAGAGATGAACTTCTAGAGAAAATGGTAAAAAATTATATAGGATTAGAAGATTAAAATGAGAATATTAGGAATAGATTATGGGGAAGCTAGAGTTGGAATTGCAATAACAGATGCTCTAAATATAACAGCTCAAGGGTTAGAAACAATACAAAGAAAAGGTTCTGATAAAGTTGTTTTGAAAAGACTAGATGAAATTTTAGAAAAATATAATAATGAAATAGATACAATTGTAGTAGGAATTCCATTACATATGAATGGAGATATTTCGGAAAGAGCAAAAGCGACTCGGAGAGTTTATTCATAAATTAAAATGTAAATATAATAAAATAAAGATTGAAACTGTTGATGAACGTTTAACAACAGTAGAAGCACATAAAACTATGAATTTTTTAAATGTGGACAAGCATAAAAAAAAGGATATAGTGGATACAATTTCGGCTGTTTATATTTTGGAGACATACATAAATAAAAAATAATCATACGTTCAAACATTTTCTAGAAAGGTCCCCACAATATACTTCAAAATATATAAATATATCATTAGTTAATAGGTATTATTCTTAAGTCATTGTGAAAATTAATAAATTAAGTTATTATAATTTAAATTAATAAATATTAAAATTAAAAAAATTGAAAGGAGAATAAGAGAATTATGGAAGAAAATTTTAATGAAGAGGATTTAGATAATGTAATAATACTAAATGATGAAGAAGGAAATGAAGTTAAATTTGAATTTTTAGATTTAGTAGAATTAGATAATGAAGAATATGTTGTATTATTACCAGTTACAGCAGAGGGAGAAGAAGAAGAAGGAGAAGTAGTGATACTTAAAGTAGAAGATACTGATGACGATTCAGATGAAGAAAGTTATGTTAGTATTGAAGATGAGGATACATTAAATAAAGTATTTGAAATTTTTAAAGAAAAATTTAAAGATGACTTTGATTTTGTAGACTAATTGCAAAAAAATAAGAGGTGGATAACGAATGAAAAATTTTTCAACAATTTTATTAGTTATGTTTGTTGCTATGTTTTGGGTATTTAGATTGATTGTAGCATTTATGTATGAAATAGGAAGAGATTTAGGTGGAATTGTACCTTATAATCAGCAAATGGAAATAATACTATTATTTGTAGTTTTACTTTGTATGATATTAATTGTAAAAAGAAAAATAGTAGGAGCATTGTTGTATTTAGTAGCATATGGTATGTATTTTGGTACAAATTTAGTATCAACTTTTGAAAATATGGCAAATCCAGGTGAAGGATTAGTAGATATAACAATATATCTTAATGGATTTATAGCTTTATTAGGAATAGCTTTACCAATAGCAGTATTATTAGATTTATTACTAGATAAAAATAGAAAAGCACACCCAAAAGATAAGAAAACAGACTGGTTTTATAAAAATGAAAAATTTGATAGAAAACTTGATGAAAGGGCAGATAAGAATAATTATAGAACATTGTAATGTTGTGTCCAAATGGGGACGTTTCCGTTTGGACATTTTTGTCCTTTTGGGGACACATTATTAATAGAGTAAATTCTATTCGAGCAACACAATTTAGAAGATGGGCAACACAGGTCTTAAAAACTCTTTCAATTAAGTGATATGTATTAGATAAAGAAAAATAGATTTTTTTAAGATGATAGAGATATTAAAAAATGCAGGTAAAATATCACACGAAATAGCTTGTGAAAAAGCATTAACAGAATTTGAAAAAATAGAGTAAAACAAGCTAAATTATATAAATCAAATATGGATTTGTTATTAGAAGAATTAGAGAATAAAAAGAGTGAAAATAATGAATGAAAATAAAGACTAAGATTAAAAAAAGCCGGCGGAAAATAGGTGATAATTATGAATTGTATATTTTGTGATTTACACAATAATAAAATTGAAAATACAATATTGGATGAAACAAATCATTTTTTTATTTTGCCAACTGTAGGTTCATTAGTAGAAGGGTATATCTTAATAGTTTGCAAAAGGCATATTAATTCAATGTCTGAATTAACCAAAAATGAGATGAATGAATATAACTTTATAATAGAAAGATATAGGAATATTTTTAAAAATATCTATGGTAAAAATCCAATCGTATTTGAACATGGTTCACCGCTAGCAGATAATAGGCTGAAAGCAAGTAGTATTATTCATGCTCATACTCATATTGTTAATCATATATATAGAGATGAACAAAAAATTATTGAAAGATTAAATTTAAAAAAAATAAAAAATCTTAAAGATATAAAAAGTAATAAAAATTATATTATGTATATTAACAATGATAATATTAGATATGTAACTTATAATTTTGAAGCTATAAGTCAATTGATGAGAAAATTAATTGCTAAAGATCTAAAACTTGAAGGTAAATTTGATTGGAAAAAAGAGAAGTTTATGGATAATATAATTAAAACAATTTTAAAAATAAAAGAGTATAACGTGAAAAGGAAGTGATACAGAATGGATAATAATATACAAAATTCAACAAACATTAACTGGTATCCAGGTCATATGGCAAAAACCAGAAGACAAATAACAGAAGATTTAAAATTAGTTGATATTGTAATTGAGCTATTAGATGCACGTATACCGATATCAAGCCAAAATCCCGATATAGCACAAATTACTAAAAATAAGAAAAAATTAATCGTATTAAACAAATCTGATTTAGCTAATGAAGGTCAAAATAGAAAATGGGTAGAATACTTTGAAAAAATAGGAATACCAGCAGTATTAACAGATTCTAATTCGGGAAAAGGAATACAAGACTGTATAAAAAAAGTTGAGCAAATAATGAGTGAAGAATTAAAGGTACAAGCTGAAAAAGGAAGAATAGGTAGAAAAATAAGAGCAATGATATTAGGAATACCAAATGTAGGTAAATCATCATTTATAAATAGAATATCAAAAAGAGTTACAGCAGGAGTAGGAAATAAACCAGGAGTAACAAAACAAAAACAATGGATTAGAATCAATGAAAATATTGAGTTGTTAGACACACCAGGAGTATTATGGCCAAAATTTGAAAGTGAAGAAGTTGCACTTCATTTGGCATTTACAGGCACAATTAAAGAAGATGTTTTACAAAGAATTGAAGTGGCATATGAATTAACAAAGTTTTTATTAGAAAATGAAAGAAAATTGTTATGTGAAAGATATAAATTAGATGAAAAAAATGTAGAGCAAATATTAAATCAAGAACAGGCAGAAAATATCAACATATATGAAGTAATGTTAGAAATAGGAAAAAAACGTGGTTGTATAATTTCAGGCGGAAATATTGATGATGAAAAAACGGCTAAAATATTATTAGATGAATTTAAGAATGGTAAACTTGGTAGAATTACAATAGAAAAAAGGGATTAGGGGACGGTCCTAAAAATCCCTAAAATCAGGGATTTAGGGACGGACCTTTATATATGAATTAAATAAAAAAATAGAAAAATGAAGGTATAAAAAATGGAAGAATTATTCAAAATAAAAAGAACACCAGAGGAAGTAAATTTGTTATCACCGCTAACTTGGGCATATGTGGGAGATTGTGTATATGAATTATATATTAGGACAAAATTAGTTAATGAAACAAATTTAAAACCTCATAAATTACATATAGAAGCAATAAAATATGTCAAAGCAAAAGCTCAAGCTGAGTTATTACAAAAAATATATGATGAACTAACTGATGAAGAAAAAGATATAGTCAGAAGAGGAAGAAATGCGGAAAATCATCATTTGCCTAAGAATTCTAATGTTCAAGAATATATGCATGCAACAGCTTTTGAAGCACTTGTTGGATATTTATATTTAACAAATCAGAATAAAAGAATAAAAGAAATTCTAAAACGGTTGACGAATATCAAAAAAAATGATATAAATAGAAGGTGTCAACAAGGCCCGTTGGTCAAGCGGTTAAGACGCCACCCTCTCAAGGTGGAATCATGGGTTCGATTCCCGTACGGGTCACCAAATATATTATGAAATAAAATTAAAAGGGAGTAGCTTTAAATTACTAATCAACAGACGCGATATTTAAATAGTATCTGGTTAGTAAGCTAATAAATAGTAAGCGAGACTTTTAAAAGGAAACGCAAATCAAAATTTGTAAAACCTTTTAAAAGTCTCTTTTAATTTATGTTATAGAAAACATCACATTCTATAACGAAGGAAAAAACTAAAAAATGAAGAAAAACAAAGATATAATAATATTATTTACAAAATTGTTTAAAATATACAATATATAAATAAGGAGTTGATGAAAATTGCAAAAAAGCAATTGGTTTCAAAAGGATGTAGAAGAAGTAGAAAAAGAACTACAAACAAATCTAGAGAAAGGACTAACAACTGAAGAAGTCACAAAAAGAAGAGAAAAATATGGGCTAAACGAATTAAAATCCAAAAAGAAAAAAAGTTTATTTCAAAAATTTTTAGACCAATTTAAAGATTTCTCAATAATTGTATTAATTATTGCAGCAATAGTATCTGGTGTTGTTGGAGTTGCAGAAGGAGAAGGGATAACAGACACAATAATAATATTAATAGTTGTTGTTGTAAATGCAATTATAGGAGTAACTCAAGAATCAAAAGCCGAAAAATCATTAGAGGCACTTCAAAAATTAACAGACCATGCATCAAAAGTAATTAGAAATGGTGAAGTAACAGTAGTTCCTGCAAAAGAACTAGTACCAGGAGATATAGTAGTATTAGATACAGGTGACTATATTCCAGCAGATTTAAGAATTATTGAAGCAGTAAATTTAAAATCACAAGAATCATCATTAACAGGAGAGTCAGTACCAGTTGAAAAAATGACAGAAAAGATAGAAGATGAAGAAACAAGTTTAGGAGATAGACTAAATATGTTATTTTCATCAAGTTTAGTGACATATGGTAGAGGAAAAGGAATAGTAGTTGAAACAGGAATGACAACAGAAGTTGGAAAAATAGCTGGTATGATTAATCAAGCAGATGAGCAAACTACACCTCTTCAAGATAAATTAAATAAATTAGGAAAAACACTAGGAATTGCAGCATTGGTAATTTGTGTATTTATATTTATAGTAGGATTAATACAAGGAAAAGAACCAATTCATATGTTCATGACAGCAGTATCACTTGCGGTTGCGGCAATACCAGAAGGACTAGTTGCGGTATCTACAATAGTACTTGCAATTGGTGTTCAAAAAATGGTTAAAAGAAATGCAATTGTAAAAAGACTTCCAGCAGTTGAAACTTTGGGAAGCGCAACAGTAATATGTTCAGATAAAACAGGAACATTAACACAAAATAAGATGACAGTAGAAAAAATCTTTATAAATTCAGAAACAAAAGATTTAGAAGAATATAAAAACAATATTACTGAAGATATCAAAAAATTAGTATATGTAAATATGTTCTGTAATGATACTAAAATTTCAAAAGATGGAACACTAACAGGGGACCCAACAGAAACAGCTTTAGTAGATATGGCATTTAGATTAGATTTTGACCCAAGTATATATGATCAAATGCCACGTGTAGAAGAAATACCATTTGATTCAGACAGAAAATTAATGACAACTGTAAATAAAGTAAATGAAAAATACGTTGTATTTACAAAAGGTGGAGTAGATGAATTATTAAATAGATGTAATAGTTATCTACTAAATGGAGAAATAAAACAAGACTTGGAAAATTATACAAAAATAATAAGAGAAAATAACGAGAACATGGCAAAAGAAGCTTTAAGAGTCCTTGCTGGAGCATATAAAGAAATTGACCATGAACCATCAAAAGAAGAGATGGAAAAAATAGAAAATGATTTAACATTTATCGGAATGGTGGGAATGATTGATCCTCCAAGAGAAGAAGCTAAAAAGGCAGTAGAAAAATGTAAAACAGCAGGAATCAAAACAGTAATGATAACAGGAGACCATAAAATTACAGCAACAGCAATAGCTAAAAAATTAGGAATATTAGAAAATGAAGATGAAGCAATAACAGGTACAGAATTAGAAAAAATGTCAGATGAAGATTTAGAGAAAAATGTAAGACATTATTCAGTATATGCTAGAGTTTCACCAGAACATAAAGTAAGAATAGTAAAAGCATGGCAAAAAAATGGTGAAATAGTTGCTATGACAGGTGACGGAGTAAATGATAGCCCAGCATTAAAAACATCAGATATTGGTTGTGCAATGGGAATCGTAGGAACAGATGTTGCAAAAGAAGCTGCAGATGTAATATTAACAGATGATAACTTTGCAACAATTGTATCAGCAGTAGAAGAAGGTAGACGTATATATGATAATATTTTAAAAGTAATTCAATTCTTATTATCAAGTAATGTTGGAGAAATAGTAGTACTATTTTTAGCAACACTATGTACACCGTTATTTGCAAATTGGTTTGGAATAACAGATATAGCACATTTAGAAATTTTATTACCAATACACATATTGTGGATAAACTTAGTAACAGACTCTTTACCTGCATTAGCATTAGCATTTGATCCAGCAAATAAAGACATAATGAATAGAAAACCAAATAAGCCAGGAAAAGGAGTGTTTACAAAAGGAATGACATGGAGAGTAATCTATCAAGGAATAATGATAGGATTATTAACACTTGGAGCATTTATGATAGGACTTGCAACAACTACAGAACCAATTGATGGATTAACATTAGACGAATCAAAAATAGAAGTAGGACAAACAATGGCATTTGTAACACTTGCACTATCAGAATTAGTACATGTATTTAATGTAAGAAATAATAAAGTATCAGTATTTAAAACAGGAATAAAAGGAAATAGTAAACTAATATGGGCAACACTTGCTTCCGCAGCTTTAATGTTAGTAATATTATTTATACCAGCATTAAGAAACATCTTCAGTATACCAATATTGCCAACAGAAAATATTATTGAATTAATTGGATTAATTATAGCACCATTAGTAATAGTTGAACTATTTAAGTTATTTAAAATTAACACAGCTAAAGATGAATAGGGATTTGGGGACGGTCCTAAAAATCCCTAAAAACAGGGATTTAGGGACGGACCTTAGAGAATAAAAAACAAATCTAAGCAATTTATTGAAAATCTTGAAATAGCAATAGAATTTTATTGCTATTTTTCTTCAATTATGATAAGATAGTCCTAGCAAAGAAAAGAATAAAAAATTAGAAGATGTGTCCCAAAATGGACAAAATGTCTCAAACAGAAACGTCCCCAATGAGACAAGGAGGAGAAAAAATGAGTGAAAAATTTTATGTAACAACACCAATATATTATCCAAGTGGAAGATTCCACATAGGAACAGCATATACAACAGTATTAGCAGATAGTATGAAGAGATATCATAAACTAAAAGGTGAAGACACATATATGCTAACAGGAACAGATGAACATGGACAAAAAATACAACAAAAAGCAGAAGATGCAGGAAAAACACCAAAAGAATATGTTGACGAAATGGCAAAAATGGCAAAAGAATTATGGACAAAAATGGAAATAGAATATGATGATTTTATCCAAACAACTGAAGAAAGACATACGAAAATAGTTCAAAAAATATTTGATAGATTTATGGAGCAAGGCGATATATATAAAGGTGAATATGAAGGATGGTATTGTATACCATGTGAGACATATTTTACTGAAACACAATTAGTTGATGGAAAATGCCCAGATTGTGGTAGAGAAGTACAATTAATGAAGGAAGAAGCATATTTTTTCAATATGAAAAAATATGTAGATAAATTATTAAAATATTATGATGAACATCCAGACTTTATAAAACCAGCATATAGAAAAACAGAAATGATAAATAACTTTATAAAACCAGGATTGGAAGACTTATGTGTGACAAGAACTTCATTTGATTGGGGAATAAAAGTACCAAAAGATCCAAAACATGTAATATATGTATGGTTAGATGCATTAACAAACTATTTAACAGCATTAGGATATTTATCAGAAGATGATACATTATTCAAAAAATACTGGCCAGCAGATTTACAAATAGTTGGAAAAGATATTGCGAGATTCCATTTGATTTATTGGCCAATATTCTTAATGGCATTAGATTTACCATTACCAAAAACAATTTTTGTTCATAATTGGTTTATGATGAAAGATGGTAAAATGTCAAAATCAAAGGGAAATGTAATATATCCAGAGACATTAATTGATAGATATGGTTTAGATGCTACTAGATATTTCTTATTAAGAGAGTTACCTGTATCTCAAGATGGAATATTCTCACCTGAAAGTTTTGTTGAAAGATATAATTTTGATTTATGTAATGATTTAAGTAATTTATTAAATAGAACTGTATCAATGGTAAATAAATATTTTGATGGACAAGTTCCAGAGTACAATGGAACACCAAATGAAGTAGATAGAGAGTTTGAAAAATATACTTTTGAACAAATCAATAAATTTGAGGAAAAATGGAATGAATATGAAATAGCAAATAGTATTCAAGAAATTTGGAATTTGATTTCTAGAACAAATAAATATATTGATGAAACGATGCCATGGAGTTTAGCAAAAGAAGAAAAAGAAGAAGAATTAAAATCATCAATGTATCATTTGATTGAAAATTTGAGGAGAATAGCAATATTAATTAAACCGTTTATGAATGATACAGCAGATAATATATTAAGACAAATAGGTGTAAATGATGAAAATCTAAAAAATTGGGATAGCTTAAAAGGAGAGTATGATAAAATAAAAAAAGCCAAAGTAATTGAAAAAGGTGAACCAATTTTTATGAGATTAAAAGCAGAAGAAGAAGTAGAATATATAAAGAATGCAATGAAAATCTAAATATATCATTTAAAAATAAAAATAATTAATGTGAAAAATGAAGGGAGAGATCTATTATGAAAGAAACAAAAGACGACAAAAAATTACAAAACAAAAAAGAAAAAACAAAGAAAACAACAAAAGGTAAACACAAGGAAGAACCTACTTTAGGAGATATTGTATTTAGAGTATTAGTGATAGTAGTTATTTTCTTTATAGCAGTTATAGCATATGCATCATATATTCAAGGAATGAAAAATGATGAAAATTCAAATAACTTATCAAATAGTAATACTATAAGAACAATTGAAAAAACATATTAAATTATATAAGGATGTAGAAAATGGAATGTTAAAAGGAGAAAGAAATTTAGGAATATATCTTATAAAAACAGAAGAGAAAATTAGTAAAGAAGAAATTTTAAAAATAGTATTAGTAGTATTAATTTTAATAATGTTAATACTACTGATATTTGTTGCTAATTATTCTATAAATATAATTAGAAATAGTAAAATAGCAAAGCAATATGAAGAACAAATAGCACTTCTTGAAAAACAAAAATTAGAAAAACAAGAAGCGGAAAGACAAGCTAAAATTCCAAAATTAACAGAACAAGGAATGCAGAATATAGAAAGCATATATCATTCAGATACTAAACGAGCTTTTTTGACTTTTGATGATGGACCTTCAAGTGTTACAAATACTATTTTAGATGTATTAAAACAAGAAAATGTAAAAGCAACATTTTTTGTTTTGGGCTCTAGAGTAGAAGCAAAGCCAGATGTAGTAAAAAGAATATATGATGAAGGTCATTATATTGCAAATCATGGATATTCACATGTATATGAAAATATATATGCGAGTCCACAGACAGTTTTAGATGAATATAATAGATGTAATGATGTTGTGAGAAATGCAATAGGAGTGCCAGAATATAATTCACATTTGTTTAGATTCCCAGGAGGTCTAACAGGAGGAAAATATGCAGACATAAAAAGTCAAGCAAATGAATTATTAAAACAAAATAATATTGTACATGTTGATTGGAATGCTTTAAATGGAGATGCTGAGACAAATGATTTAAGTATTGACTTTGAATTAGCAAGATTACAAGAAACAACGCAAAATAAAAATAGTGTTGTAATATTGATGCATGATGCACCAGCTAAAAAAGTGACTGCAGAAGCATTACCACAAATTATTTCATATTTAAGAGAACAAGGATATGAATTTGAAAATTTTTATGATATTATTAAATAATTAGCGAAAGGAGAGAAAAAGAATTGCCTAAAAAACTAAAAGTACAAGAAAATATAGAGGAAAAATTAGAATACATTGGATTAGATTTAGACAAAATACCAGCATCAATAAAAAAGTTTGAACCATTAGATTTTAGAATCCCTAAATTTTATGACGAAAAACAATATAGGCAATATCGTTATGTTCCAATAAAAGATATTCAAATATTATTAACTCCAACAAATAGATTAGATGAATTAGAAGAAAAATATAAAAATGCGAGTCCTTTATATGAATATCTAGATCAGAAAAATGAAGAAAATATATTAAAATATACCAAGTTTTTAGAAATGCTAAAACAGGTTAAGATTGAAGATATAGAAAAAATAGAAGAAGAACAAGCCAACTTGAATAAGAAGATACCATTTAAGGTTAAATTTGAAGAAAATTACTTATGGCAAATATATTATTCAGAAAATACAGATAAATATTTTATGCTAGTTCCAACAGAAGAAGCAGACTATTCAACATTTTTCTTTTTGTTGAAAAAACAGTTAGAAAAAAGAAGAACAGGGAAAATATTTGTGCCAATTAGAAATGTTGGGTATAGTAGTGAATATATAAGAAAAAATGAATTTGAAGATTTGGAAAATTATTTATGGTTATTTACAAAAGATTGGCCTTTAATATATGAAGTATATAACAAAAAAGACGAGTTAACTATTCAAATTGTTGGAGAAACAGAAGTCTATGAAAAAGTAAAAAGTTCATATAATAAAAAGTTGAAAAACAAAGAAGATGCTACACAATTTTATAAGTTGCTAAAGGCAATGTTTATACTACAAACAGAACTTCCAGAATATTTCCATTTTATCACAGACATAGATAAAAATGGAGAGATTGAATTTTATTTTGAAGATGAAAAAATGGAATATATAGAATTGCCACAATGGATATTAGATCAATATGTTTTAGGTTTAGAAAAAATAGAAGTAGCTAATGAATTGATAGAAGAAAATAAAAATAAATTAAAAAAATTACAAGAAGAAGGTGCAATGCAAGAAATAGAATATCTTGCAAAAGAAAAACAAATCTCAACCTTTTTAGAGTGTAAAAAAACTTTTTTTGGTAAATTTAAATATTATTTTAAATATAGTAAAAAAAGCAAAAATAAAAAAATAGAAAAACAAGAAGAAATAATAGATAATGAAAAGCCAGAAAAAGCAAAAAAGAAAAAAACAAAAAATAAACTTAAAAAAGGAAATTATACAATCGAAGAACTTTTAGAATTATATCAAGAATTAGCAAAATTAGAGAATGAACTTAAAAACTTATTAATGGATATAAATGCACTAAAACTAAAAAATAAAAACAGAAAAAAGAAAATTGAAAATGCAACAAAATTTATTGAGGAAATAGATAGTCATAAAAAAAGCATATTTGAATTTTGGAAGTATACAAATAAGGATGAAGTTGCAGCACTTACAGAAGGTGAAGTAGAAGAAGTAAGTACAATAAAGAAAATCACCAAAGTATTTGACTTTGAAGAAGATTTCGAAAAATTTGGAAAAATGATGGACAAAATTCAAAGAAGAGTTTTAACAAAGGACGAAACAGATAGTCTATATCTTTTATCAACAAATTTAGTTGATATACTAAATAAAGTAAAGAATAATGAAGTTTTACCTAAAGATATAGAAAATAGTTTAAAAGAAATAAAAAAAGAAGCCAAAGAAGAAAAAATGTTAACAGCAGATGAAGAGTTTGATATTTTTGGTGGAATTGTTCATGATAGAACTAAAGTATCAAAGATAAAGAATAAAAAGCATAGAGAAATAGCAAAAGACAAATATAGTATTTTAGAAATAAATAAAAATACAAAACAAATAGGATACAAATTAGCATTAGAAAAAATTGTGGGAAATATTAAAAATGCACTTGAAAAAGTTGTTGCAGTTGATGATTTGCCTATATATAAAGCAATTGCAGACGAAGAACTTAAAAATAATAATTTTAATTTGTTTAATATAAATGAAGAATTCGAAATGAATGAAATTGTCGACCAAGGTGTAGATAAAATTAATTTATATAAAATAAATTTGAAAAAAGGTATTAATGCAATTAGCTATACAAATATTATTTTTTATGATAATCAAAATAAAACTTTGCCAGTAGGACAGGATTTATCAACTAAAATCTTAGTTGATATTAGTAAAATAAAATTAAAAGAAGAAGCTCAAAAACAATTCCATATGGTTGACTTTGAAGAAAAAGGTAATGACTTTTCAAAAATTAGTGTTAAAACAATTAATGTTAGCGAATATAAAATTATGTAAAACAATAAAATTTTTCCAAAACTATTGATAAATGGCAAAATTTATGATAAAATATTAAATGTGAATATATAAAACCAACAAAAAAGCAAAGTATATATAAAAAAATTTATCACGAGAGAAAATGGACTAAGGCTGGAATCCATTGATAATATTATATAGAAATTTCACTTTTTTAGGTCTTTTCTTGAAATATCAAGAGTAGAGAAAAGCGGTAGAACACCGTTAAAACAATAATGAGGTTAGTAATAAAAATAATAGAAATATTTTGAGACTGATAAATTTAGGTGGTACCACGAAAGATAAGCCATTTCGTCCTAATTCAAGGATGAAGTGGCTTTTTGAAAGAAATTAAATTTTAAATAAAATTTGATAGGATGTGAGAATATGAATAGAACAAAATATTTAGAATACTATATGGATTCTAAAATATATAGTAAAAATGAGGTACAAAAAAGTATTGATGAAACAAAAAAAGAATTTCCAAATAGGCAGATAGATGTACAGGTACATTTAAATAAATTTGGTGTATATATAATTACCTTTACATTTAACAAGAAGAATAGTTTTATTAGAAAAATATTTATAAAATTAAAATTTAGAAAGAAAAATAATTTACTATTAACTGAAAACACTAAGAAAAGTAAAAAATTAAAAGAAAATAAAGTTCAAAAACGTTTTGAAAAATATAATAATAAAGTTTATGGACAATATAAAGCAACACATACATATAAACCATATTGATAATTTAAATATGGAAAAAGAAGGGAGAAAATAGAATAATGAAAGAAGAAATTGCAAAAATCAAAGAAAATTCACAAAAAGAAATCAATGATTGTCAAGATTTAAAACAGTTAAGTGATTTAAAAGTAAAATATTTAGGTAAAAAAGGTGAATTAACAGTAGTATTAAGGGGAATGGGAAAATTATCACCTGAAGAAAGACCAGTAATAGGAAGTTTAGTAAATAAAGTAAGAGATGAATTAGATGAATTATTTACTCAAAAAGAAAAAGAATTAAATAGAAAAGAATTAGAAAAAAGATTAGAAACAGAAAATATTGATGTTACAGAACCAAGTAAAAAAGTAAATCTAGGATCACTACATCCAATAACAAAAGTAATCCAAGAAGTAGAAGAAATATTCTTAGGAATGGGATATGAAATAGCAGATGGTCCAGAAGTAGAAAAGGCTATATACAATTTCGATAAATTAAACACACCACCAGACCATCCTGCAAGAGACCTTCAAGATACATTTTATATCACAGATGATATAGTATTAAGAAGTCAAACATCACCAGTACAAGCAAGAGTAATGGAAAATCAAAAACCACCAATAAAAATAATATGTCCAGGAGCAGTTTATCGTTCAGATAGCGTAGATGCAACACATTCACCAGTATTCCATCAAGTAGAAGGATTAGTTGTGGATAAAAATATTTCAATGACAGATTTAAAAGGAACACTAGAAATGTTTGCTAAAAAATGCTTAGGAGAAAAAACAAAAATAAGATTTAGACCACATCATTTCCCATTTACAGAGCCATCAGCAGAGGCAGACGTATCATGCTTTGTATGTGGAGGAAAAGGATGCAGAGTATGTAAAGGAGAAGGCTGGATAGAACTTCTAGGATGTGGAATGGTGCATCCTAATGTTTTAAGAAATTGCGGAATTGATCCAGAAGAATATTCAGGATTTGCATTTGGATTTGGAGTAGAAAGAATAGCAATGGCAAAATTCGGAATAGAGGACATGAGACTGCTATTTGAAAATGACGTAAGATTTTTAAAACAATTTTAAGATTTTAAATCAAAAGTAGAATTTTTAAGAAAAAGATTAAATAATTTTTCTTGTAAATAATAATTATTAAAAATTTAATTTATTAAGGAGTGTTAAAATTAGTGAAAACAAAAGTATTTAAATTTCAAGACGGAAAAAGAAACGA
>CALXKC010000015.1 GCA_944388775.1 uncultured Clostridia bacterium
TAACACAATTAGTTAACTACTAAAGTTAGCTATTTTTTTGTGCAAAAAGTGCCATAACTTGCTTAACATTATACTACAATTTAACATATTTTTCAAATTATGTAGATTTATTTTTATATACTTAGTAATTCTCTAGCTTATTTGCAATTTCTTTCTGAAATCCAATAAAAAATTTCTTTATATCCTCCCAATTATATTCGACAAAAGTATTAGGCAATATTTCATCTTCAGCATCTTCGAAATAACTTAATCCCATAATTATATTTACATAGTTTATATTATCTCCACATTTTTGTTTTAAGCCATTTACTAATTCATTAACACAAATATTACATTTTTGTATTATATTATATAAATCAAAGAAATCTTTTTTTGCGCCTCTTCCTCCTATTGCAACCATTTTCATTACAGCTATATCTAAAATGCTTGCTATTTTTAACTTGGGCATCTCTTCTGTTTTTACAAAATCTTTTATTACTTTATTAGGATAATAAAAGAAACTAACTTGTACGCCACTTAGAAGCACATCACATGTACCTTTTTGATTTTGTATTACTTCTACATTTCCAATATTTCTTAATTCATTTAACAATATTTCATTATTAAATTCACTTTTTACACAAAAATCAAAATCGTAAGACTCTCTTAATCCTAATTGCAAAGATAATGCTGTTCCTCCTATCATGTAATAATCATCTATACTCACTACTTCCGATATTTTTTTTAATAATTCATACCTATCTTTATCAAATATATTCCAATACATTAATTATTCACTCTCCAATATTCATAGTTCATACCTTGTATTGCTCTATAATATGCCATTTCTTCCTTTTTTAAATTAAACTGTTGCCTTAAATAATTTGCTACTAATGGCTTCAAATCTCTACTTTTCATCGCCACTTCTTTTATATCTTCTTTACTATATGTTTCTTTTATCCATTTTATTGCTTTTAAATCTCCATAGCAATATAATCTTGATATTATATATCTTTTATTTTTTCTTAAATCTAACTTTTCAAATTGAGTATCCCAAAAATATTTTTTAAATTCTGTTGGCATTAAACACATCTCCCATTTTATATTATTATTGCCTATAAAAAGCAAAAAAAGTAGATTTAATTATCTACTTCTCTTATTTTTTCTTATTTTAAGTCTATTAACTAATTTTCTAAACTTTATTTACTTTGGCGGAGATGAGAGGGTTCGAACCTCCGCGCCCCTTTCGGGACCTAACTGTTTAGCAAACAGTCCCCTTCACCACTTGGGTACATCTCCATCTTATAAATAAAAGTTAGATATTCAGGAAACGAAAAGAAGTATCTAACTTTATTTTGGCGGAGAGGGTGGGATTCGAACCCACGGTACGCTATTAACGCACGCCAATTTTCAAGACTGGTGCCATAAACCAACTCGACCACCTCTCCAATTTTAAGAAAAATGTCCAGCGACAATATATATATTAGCATTTTTCTGGACACTTGTCAATAGCAATTTTTAGTTTTTTTATAACTTTCTATTTATATTTTATTTTCTATCTACTCTTATATTTCCTTCAGCATTCATAGCTTTTTGTACAGCTAATTTTTCTTCCTCAGACATAGTATAACTAGATTCTCCATTTTTAACAGGTTTTGCATAAATATTAGACATCTCTCTAGAATAGATACCGTTTAAAACCACACCATCATTGTGTTCATCTAATAAAGCAAGAGTGAAGCTTAAATCACTTCCAGTATCTTTAAAAGCATTGTATCTTACAATTCCTACTTTTTGGATACATCTTGTTAAATCTTCATCTAAAGTTTTCACATAATTTGCAATTTCTGCGTTTTGCTTTTCAACTTTTTCAACTCTATACATATATGTTTCCAAATCTTCTTCTATATTATTCCCATTTCCTAACTTTTCTAAAAATTTCTTATATTTTTTATTCAAACTTGACAATTTCGCCATCAATATTATAACTAACAATACTAAAATTATTGTAATTATAACCCATCCTAACAAAAAGAAATCCCCTTTTATTATATCAATAATCATATCCATGTAATCACATCTCTCTTTCTTATTTATTATTAACTAAATCTAAAATTCTCTCTAAATCCTCATTTGAAGTATATTCAATTATTATCTTTCCTCTTCTTCTTCCAGCATCTAATCTAACTTTTGAGCCAAAGAAAGATTGAAAAGTATTTTCTATATTTTTATACAATATATGATTTCTTTTTTGTTCTTCTTTAGTCTCTTTTACTTTAGATTTTTTCTCAACTTGTCTAACTGTAGCTCCTCTTTCTAACATTTGTATTGCTGTTTCGTATTGTTTTTCTGGTGGTAACATTAAAAGAGCTTTACAATATCCTTCTGATATTTTTCCTTCTTTAACCATTTCTAATACTCGTGGCTCTAAGTTTAAAACTCTAACCCAGTTTGCAATTGTACTTCTACTTTTTCCTAGTTTTTTTGCAACAATTTCTTGAGAAAGACCATAATTATCAATAAGAGTACGTATTCCTAGTGCTTTTTCATAAGGATTTAAGTCCTCTCTTTGCATATTTTCTATTAAAGAAATTTCTGTATTTACTCTTTCATCATCTTCACGTATTATTGCTGGTATTTCAGTTAATCCTGCTATTTTAGATGCTCTCCATCTTCTTTCACCAGCTACAATGCTATAATAACCATCTTTTTTGCTTACTACAATTGGTTGAATTAGTCCATATTCTTTAATAGATTGCGCTAATTCCTCCAATGCTTCTTGGTCAAACCTTTTTCTTGGTTGGTCTCTATTTGGTTCAACTTCTGTTATTTTCAAATTTTTTAAAGTGTCATTTTCTTGTACTTGTTCTTCTTCTGGTACAGGACCAAACAATGCATCTAATCCTTTTCCTAATCCTGTCATCTTAGGCATTTTAATCACTATCCTCTCATTCTATGAATTTAATATTTTATTAATTTTACATCTATGCCATATGTTTTGCTTTTTTCTCTTCTTCATTTATTTTCAAAAACTCTTTTGCAAACTTCATATAACTTTTTGCTCCTTTAGAACGTGGATCATATTCAGTAATTGGCATACCATAACTTGGAGCTTCACTTAATCTAACATTTCTAGGTATAACTGTTTTGTAAACTTTGTTCCCAAAGTATTTTTTAACCTCTTTTACCACTTGATTTGATAAATTTGTCCTTATATCATACATAGTTAACAAAGCACCTTCAATTTCAATTTCTTTATTTAAATGCTTCTTTACTAAGTTAATTGTATTTAAAAGTTGTCCTAATCCTTCTAACGCATAATATTCACATTGTACAGGTATTAAAACACTATCTGATGCAGTAAAAGAATTTAAGGTTATTAATCCCAATGATGGAGGACAATCAATCAATACATAATCGAATCTATCTTTTATTACTTCTAACTTCTCTTTTAATCTTTGTTCTCTTGACATCATTGATACTAATTCAACTTCAGCACCTGCTAAATTTATATTTGATGGACATACTTTCAGATTTTTTATCATTGTATTTTGTATTGTTTCTTCAATTTCTGTCTCTCCTACCAATACATCATACAAAGATAACTCTACATCTTTTTCTACTCCCAAACCACTTGTAGCATTACCTTGAGGATCAGCATCTATTAATAATACTTTTTTTCCTTTTTTGGCTAAAATTGTACCTAGATTAACTGTTGTAGTAGTTTTTCCAACTCCACCTTTTTGATTTGCTAATGATATTACTTTACTCAATTTTATTGCCTCCATTTTAGTTAATTTTGCTTTTGTAGTTCAAGTAAAACTTTATCAACAAGTTTTATATTTTCTACACTTCTATAATATAAAAATATATAAAAAAAGTCAATAAATTTTCAGAAATTTTTGTGAATTTTTCCAAAACTTTTATCGACTTTTTTACGTTTAAATTAAGGAAAATACTTTAATAGTTAACGTAGAACCTTATAATGGTTTTTTTGAAGGTTCTCCTGCCTTTCTAGGATATTTATTAGGTGTTTCTTTAATTTTATTAATTAAAATAATATTTCTACTAATATCAGAATTTGGCAAATTAAATTCATCTACTTTTTCAACTTTTCCGCCTAAGATTTTGATTGCATTTTTAGAAAGTTCTAATTCTTCCTCTATCAAAGAACCTTTCATACTAATTGCCTTTCCTCCAACTTTTACAAGAGGTAATAAATATTCTGATAATGTCGCAAGATTTGCAACTGCTCTAGATGTAGCTATATCAAATTTTTCTCTATACTTTTTATCTTTTCCAAAATCTTCTACTCTTGAATGAATTGTTTCAATTTTTTCTAAATTAAGTTCTCTTATAACTTCATCCAAAAAATTTATTCTCTTTTGTAATGAATCCAATAAAGTAATTTCTATATCTTTTCTATATATTTTTAAAGGAATTCCTGGAAATCCGGCGCCAGTACCTACATCTACTACTCTAGTTCCATCTGAAATATACTTTGAAATTGTTAAAGAATCAACAAAATGTTTTAATATTATTTCATTTGGTTCAGTAATAGCAGTTAAATTTATTTTTTTATTCCATTCTATTAACAAATTCATATAATTATAAAACTGTTTTAGTTGAATTTCAGATAAAGTTATCCCCAATTTATCAACATTTAATATCATCTTTTCTTTAAACTCATTAAATTCCATAATTAATCATCTCTCTTTCATTTGTTGTAAATAAACCAATAGCACTGAAATATCAGCAGGTGAAACCCCTGAAATTCTTGATGCTTGGCCTATTGAACGTGGTCTAAATTTATTTAGTTTTTGCCTACCTTCCAAACTTATTCCATTCAATTTTTCATAATCAATATCATCTGGCAAGATTTTACTTTCAAGTTTTTTGAATTTTTCAACTTGAGCTTCTTGCATTTTAATATACCCTTCATATTTTATTTGAATTTCCACTTCTTCCTTCTCTTGCCTTGATAATTCCGGTCTTTCATCATCTATTTCAGCCAATTTTTCATAATCTAGCTCTGTTCTTTTTAGCAATTCAGACATTTTAGTTCCTGTTGTTAATTCAGATGTCCCGTACTTTATAAGCAAGTCATTTACTCTTTTTTCAGGCTTTACAACTAATTTTTTTAGTCTTGCTATTTCTTTTTCTATATTTTTCCTTTTTTTCTTAAACTTTTCAAATCTTTCATCAGAAATAAGTCCAATATCATGCCCTATTTCAGTTAATCTTAAATCCGCATTATCTTGCCTTAATAATAGCCTATATTCAGCTCTAGAAGTCATCATTCTATATGGCTCATTAGTACCTTTTGTAACAATATCATCTATTAAAACTCCTATATATCCTTGAGTTCTATCTAATATTAAAGGTTCTTTTCCTTTTATTTTTTGAGTAGCATTTATTCCTGCAATTAAGCCTTGACAAGCTGCTTCTTCATATCCTGAAGTTCCATTTATTTGTCCTGCCATAAATAATCCTTCAATCCCTTTATATTCTAATGATAATTTCAAATTAGAAGGATCAATACAATCATATTCAATTGCATATGCAGGTCTTGTAAATTCAGCTTTTTCAAGTCCCGGAATTGTATGATATAAAGCTATTTGCACATCTTCAGGTAATGAGGAACTCATTCCTTGTATATACATTTCCTCAGTATCTAAACCAACTGGCTCAACAAATGCTTGATGTCTAGGTTTATCGCTAAATCTAACAACTTTATCTTCAATAGATGGACAATATCTAGGACCTGTTCCCTCTATCTTTCCTCCATATAAAGGAGAGCGATGCAAATTTTGCCTTATAATCTCATGTGTTTTTGCGTTAGTATAAGTTAGATAGCAATCTACCTGTTCAAAATCTTTAGGTTCATCTTCAAAAGAAAAAGCCTCAATTCCCTGATCTCCCTTTTGTACTTCCATCTTACTAAAATCAATACTTCTACGGTTTATTCTAGCAGGCGTTCCAGTTTTAAATCTCACCAAATCTATTCCTAATTTTTTAAGACACTCTGATAATTCGTTTGCAGCTGCAACCCCATCTGGTCCGCTTTCCTTGCTATAATCTCCAATAAATATCTTTCCTTTTAAATATGTACCCGTCGCTAAAATAACAGCCTTTACATTATAAACTGCTCCAACGTCAGTTTTAATTGCTGTTACTTTGCCATTTTCAACTACAATATCCACAATTTCTCCCTGTTTTACTTGGAGATTTTCTTGTTTTTCTAAAGTATGCTTCATTTCAGCTTGATATTTCTTTCTATCTGCTTGTGCCCTTAATGAATGTACAGCTGGTCCTTTAGAAGTATTAAGCATTTTTATTTGAATCATCGTTTTGTCTATATTTTTTGCCATTTCTCCACCTAATGCATCAATTTCTCTAACTAAATGTCCTTTTGAACTTCCACCTATATGTGGATTACATGGCATATTAGCAATTGCTTCTAAACTTATAGAAAAAATCAATGTTTTCATTCCTAATCTTGCTGCAGCAAGTGCTGCCTCGCATCCAGCATGCCCTGCTCCAACTACTGCTATATCATATTCTCCAGCAAAATATTCCATTTCTATTCTTCCTTTCCTTTTACATTAAAATATTTATAATTTTTACTTTTATGACAAATTTTTTACACTTTTCTCTATTAGTTAAAATTCAAATTTTTGCATAAGTTATCCACAACTTACCCACAGTTTTTACACAAATGTTTCACAGCGAAAATTCGATTTCAAACTCACTTGTCTCTAATGTTCCACAGAAATGTTCCCTTCCTTGTGAAACAGGAAATCGCGTTTTATTTCATTATTAGTAAAAATTCAACCTATAGTTATTGATAATTATTTTTGTTTTTATCAAAAGCCTATATTTTTGTGTATTTATTAAACATAGATTAATTTTTACTTTTAAATTAATTCGTTTTAATTTTTATGTATACATATATTTTTTATGTTGTTTTTAAATCGTTGTAACCGTTGTGGCTCTAAGTAATTTTACTTTTATATTTTCGTTTTACCAATCAGTTTGTTTGTTTAATAATTTTTTTAATCCTTTACCTATTCGGCACATTTCCTATTTTTCGTTGATTTATTCGAGTTTTTTCGACATTTTTCGCACTTAATTTTTTACATTTTTTTATTAAATTAACTATTTCGTTTTCTATATATTTTTTGTTTTCAAAGTTAATTTTTTTAAGAAATCGTTTTTTAAATTACATCCCTTTTAATTAAATACTAAAACATGCAAATTTCTTTTTAAAATCGTTTTTAATCAATTTTAGTTGTTTTAATATAAAATTAATCGTTTTAAATATAAAATCTTCTTATTTTTGATTCTCGTCGCTATTTTCCTAAACAGAATTTAGAGAAGATTTCATCAATTATATCTTCACTCACTTCATCACCAGTAATACTTCCTAAATCCTCTAAAATTTCTTTAATAGAAATAGCAACAATATCTAGTGGCATATTATTAGACATAGTGTTTTTTGTCTCTTGAATATGCTCAATCGCCTTTGTTATTAAATTCTTTTGCCTTAAGTTAGTAATTAAAACCTCATTATCTAAATTAATTTGGTCCAAATTAAACAAATCAGTAATTTTCTCATACAATTTATCAATTCCTAAATTATTAAGCGCTGAAACCCTTATAATATCTCGGCTTACATCCAATAATCTAGAATCGTTTTCATCTATTTTTGAGTTCAAATCTATTTTATTTAATAAAATTATAACCTTTTTACCTTTTATCAAGTTCAAAATTTCCATATCTTCATCTGTCAAATCCTTTGAACTATCAAAAATAGCAATAATCAAATCTGCTTCTTTAGCAATTTCACGAGATTTAGAAATTCCTATTTTCTCCACTTCATCTTTTGCTTTCCTTATTCCTGCAGTATCAACCAATTTTAAAGGAATTCCATTAATTGTTACAAATTCCTCAATTGTATCCCTTGTAGTTCCTTCAATTTCAGTAACAATAGCTCTATCTTCTTTTAAGATGGCATTAAGAAGTGATGATTTTCCTGCATTTGGTTTTCCTACTATTGCAGTTTTTATCCCCTCTTTTATAATCTTTCCATTATCAAAGCTACTTTCTAATCTTTTTAGCTTCTTTTCAACTGAATCTAACATATCAGAAATCTGCTTATTTGTAACCTCATCTACATCATATTCTGGATAATCTATGGCAACCTCGATATTTACCATTACATCTAATATTTCTTGCTTTATTTTAGCAATTTCATTTGAAAGAAAACCTTCTAATTGTTTTACGCCAGTTTTCAATTCTTTATCAGATTTAGCATTTATAATATCAATTACAGACTCAGCCTGAAGTAGGTCTATTCTACCATTCAAGAAAGCCCTTTTTGTAAATTCCCCTGGTTCTGCAAGTTCTGCTCCATTTTTTAAGCACAATTCTAAGATTTTCTTTAAAACTATATTACCCCCATGGGAATTAATTTCACACATATTCTCAGTGGTATAGCTCTTTGGAGCTTTAAAATATGATACTAAAACTTCGTCGATTATATTTTCTCCATCAAAAATATTCCCATATTTCATAGTATATCCTTTAATATCTTCAATATTTTGAAAATTTTTAGGCTTAAATATTTTTTGCAAAACATCAAAGCAATTTTTACCACTCATCCTAACTATACCAATTCCCCCAATCCCGAGGAGCCGTAGATATAGAAGCGATTGTACTCATTATTTTTCCCTCCTAAAAAAGTCAAAAATCACATCTACATTTTACTGTAAAATCTGACCTTTGACCTCCGATTTTATACATATTCAATTACCTATTTTTCTTCAAAGAAACAATAATTCTTCTATGAGGCTCTTCCCCAACACTTGTAGTCTCCACCCTACTATTTTGTTGTAATTTACTATGAATTATCTTTCTTTCATATGCTTGCATAGGCTCTAATTTAATTGGCTTTTTAGTTCTAATAACAGTTTTAGCAACTTTTTGAGCTAAATCCTCTAAAGTTTTTTCTCTTTTTGCTTTATACCCTTCTATATCAAGTATTACACGTACTTTTTGTTCAATACCTTTTCCTGCAATTGCTGTCATAATACTTTGTAAAGCATATAAAGTCTCTCCCCTATAACCTATTAAATAACCTAAATTATCATTTGTTAATGAAATTTTCAACCCAGATTCTTCCGTACTAATCTCATATTTTGTATCTTCTGGTAAATTTTTTATAAAATCTTTCAAAAATTTTTCTATATTTTCTTTTGCTTTTTCTTGTTCTTGTTCTGTCAATTTAACTTCTCTTTTTTCTTGAATTTTAGCACCTTTCACATCTTCTTTTAATGTTAATTCTACTTTTACAACTCTAGGAGCTAAAATACTAAAAAAACTTCTTTTATCTTCATTTTCTAAAACTTTTACTTCTACTTTATCCTTAGAAACTTTTAATTGTTTCAAACCATTTTCAATAGCTTCATTTGTTGTTTTTCCTTCTGCAATAATAGTTTTTTCCATTACTATTCCTCCTCAGTCTTCACAACTTTATTTAAAACTAATCTTTCTATTATCATTAAAATATTATTCATTAACCAATATAAAGCTAGACCTAAAGGTGCAACAAACGCAATAGATATAGACATTATAGGCATCATCCATGACATCATTTTGTTTGTCTGCATTACTGCATCCATTTCGTTTTCTTCTTCTTTTACTTCCTCTTTAACTTCTTCAGTTAATTCTTCACCTGTTTTTCCATCAATTAATTTAGTCTTTTTATTGTTTTTATTCATCTGTTTTTGTTGCATTGCTGTAGTCATTCTAATTGATATAAATGATGAAAGTATATATAATGCTGGAATTATATAAACAGTATAATCAGACATATTTTGTTGTGGTACTTTACTTAAGTCTAATCCTAAGAAATTCATTTGTAAATTCATTTTTTCAATATTTTGGTCATCTGGATTTTTTTCTTTTAACCAGTTATATTCACGTATCAAATCAATTTCTGGATAAACTGAGCTTACTTCTCTTCCATCTTCTTGCAATTGAGAAACATATTTATTAATATCATCTGTTGACATTTTTTCCATATAAGTTAATGGACTTCTTACTAGATAGAAAATTGATAATAATAATATTAACTGAATTATAGCTGTTAAGCACCCACCAAATGGACTGATTTTCTCTGTTTTATACAAATTCATTATTTCTTGATTTAATTTTTCAGGATCATTTTTATATTTAAATTGTATTACCTTCATCTTTTCTTGCATTTCATTAGTCTTTTTCATTGTCCTTTGCTGCTTTATTGATAATGGTAATAATATTAGTTTTATCAAAATTGTAAATAAAATAATAGCTAAACCATAGTTATTTACTAGGTTGTACAACAATTCAAGTAAATAACCAAAAATATTAGCAAAAAAACTAAACATTTTATTTCCTCCAAGCTCTATTTTAGCGGATCATAACCGCCATGTGAAAAAGGATTACATCTACAAATTCTACAAATCCCTAGCCAGCTACCTCTTAAAGCCCCATATTTTTCAATAGCTTCTTTGGTATACTCTGAGCATGTTGGATAAAATTTACAATGTACATTTTTGTGTGATAAATAACCTGATATGTGTTTTTGATATACATTAATAAAAAAAATTAATAATTTTTTCATTGATTTACCTCAAAATAAATCAGCTTTATCAAAAATATTATTCAGATCTTTTTTTATTTTTTGAAAATCTGCATCTTTTATATCTTTTTTCTTTTTCCAAAGAAAAACTATACTATTTCCTACTTTCAAGGCATTTTCAACTAATCTATAATTTTCTCTAATCAATCTTTTCACATGATTTCTTCTTACTGCTTTCCCTGATTTTACACTAATTGCAATACCTAGAAAATTATATTTATCAGATTTATTTTTTTTCAAAAAAGCCTCTATATATTCACCTGAATAATATTTTCCTCTTGATAAAACATCTCTAAATTCATAATTTTTTTTTAACATTTTTGTTTTCTTCATTGTGTATAATCCCTTAAATTTAAATTTCTAAGCAGATAATTTTTTTCTACCTTTTGCTCTTCTTTGTTTTAAAACATTTCTACCTGCTCTAGTTTTCATTCTTTTCATAAATCCATGTTCTTTCTTTTCTTGTCTGTTTTTTGGTTGATATGTTCTTTTCATTTTAGCACCTCCTACTGTTTTTGATATATAAAATTCCAATTTCTTGGAACATTTTTGCATTTTTTCAAGTATATCGATTATACAATAAAATTTTCATATATGTCAAGTACTTTTCAAATTTTTTATTTTTTTGCTTTATGTTACTTTTTATTCGACATTTTTTGACATATTTTTGTAATATAAAAAAAGTTTTCCACAGTCTCAAAGGGACTTATCCACATCTGAAAAAAATTTTCCACAACCATATTGACTTCTCATATCGAAATTTGTTATTATATGGGCATGGAAAAAAAGAGACGGTTTTTGCCTAAAAATAAATGAATTTCTGTTCGTAAAAATTGGCTCTATTTTTACAAAATTGTTACAAAGTTATCAACAGTTGTGGATAACTTTGTGGATAACTTTTAAAATGAAAGGGATGATGAAATGGATATTGACAAAGATGAGTTAATGGCTAGTATAAAAAAAGAATTAGAGCCTGAAATAACAAAAATATCTTTTGACACCTGGATAGCACCACTTGGAATAAGAAGTATCGAAGGCAATAATATAGTTTTTACAACAACCTCTGAATTTCAAAGAGATTTTATAGAAAATAAATATAGACCATTAATTTTTAACACCTTAAGATATATCACAAACAAAGATTGGACCTTTTCTGTAATTGATTTATCAAAAGAACAACCAGAAGAATCTAGTGAAGTCATCACTAATGCAGATGATAGCAATCTACAAGAAATAGAATCCAATAAATCTACATTAAATCCAAAGTACACATTCGAAACATTCGTAGTTGGAAATAATAATAGATTTGCACACGCAGCAGCATTGGCCGTAGGAAATGAACCATCAAAATCATATAATCCTTTATTTTTATATGGTGGCGTTGGATTAGGAAAAACTCACTTAATGCATGCAATTGGAAATCGAATTTTAGAACTTTACAAAAATTACAATGTTTTGTATGTAACTTCTGAAAAATTCACAAACCAACTTATCAATGCAATAAAAGATAACAAAAATGACATGTTCAGAAGTAAATATCGTAATATTGATGTTTTATTAATAGACGATATCCAATTTATAGCTGGAAAGGAAAGAATTCAAGAAGAATTTTTCCACACATTTAATGCATTATACGAAGAAGGAAAACAAATCATAATCTCTAGTGATAAACCTCCAAGAGATATTCCTTTCTTAGAAGATAGGTTAAAATCAAGGTTTGAGTGGGGATTACTTGCTGATATATCATGTCCAGATTATGAAACACGTTTAGCAATACTAAGAAAAAAAGCTCAAGATGAAAACATAATAATCGACGATTACATACTTTCAAATATTGCAAATAAAATTGATTCAAACATTAGAGAATTGGAAGGTGTATTTAATAAAATAGTTGCAAGAGCTTCATTAACACATAGTTCAATAACAATAGAACTTGCAGAAAAAATAATAACAGAATTCAAATACGAAAGTGAAAAAGTTATTTCTTGTGACTTCATAAAAGAAACAGTTGCTAAGTACTTTAGTATTGAAAAGGATGATTTGTCTGGAAACAAACGTTCAAATGACATTGCATTTCCAAGACAAATTGCAATGTATCTTTGTAGGGAAGTAGCAAACATGTCATACCCTCAAATAGGTATTGATTTCGGGGGAAGAGACCATTCAACAGTAATGCATGCATGTAAAAAAATAGAAAAAGAAGTAAAAGAAAAAAATAACACAAAACTAATTGTGGATAGTGTGAAAAACATTATAATAAATGGCAAACAATAATAGGCTCAATAGATACAAAAATTTTTTGAAATTTATGTTTGAAAAATTATTGTTTGGGAAGAGGCCATTCAATCTCTTCTTACGGAACAGCCGGATTGGTTATCCACATACCCCTGTTGAAAACCTGTTGATAAACTGTGGACATCTCAATTTTCCACATTGGCAAGTGGAAAGTGTGGAAAACTTTCTTAGTTATCCACAGACTTATCCACATCAATTTTGCTAGGGATACCAACTTTCAACATAGTTATCCACATTATCCACAGGACCTACTACTACTACTACTAAAAATATTTATATAAATTATAAAATATATAAAGGAGGAATCAAAATGAAAATAGTTTGTTACAAAGAAAACATACTAAAAGCTATTAATTCCGTAGTAAAAGGTGTAGCATCAAAAACTACAATGCCTATACTAGAAGGAATTCTAATCCAAACAAATGATAATGAAATAAAATTAACAACATATGATTTAGAAATTGGTATAGAATATGTGATGGAATGTGAAGTAGAAGAACAAGGAAGTACAGTTGTAAATGCTATAATGTTTAGTGAAATAATAAGAAAATTACCAGATACAGAAATTCATATAACATTAAACGACAAAAATTTACTAGAAATTGAATGTGAAGGCTCATTATACAAATTAGCAACAATGAATCCAGAAGAATTTCCAGAACTTCCAAAAATAGAAGTTGAAAATTCAATTGAAATAGACCAAACTTTATTAAAAAACATGATAAGAAAAACAATATTTGCAGTTAGTAACGAAGAAAGCAGACCAATATTTACAGGATGTTTATTCGAAATTGAAAATAATAAATTAACAGTAGTTGCTGTTGACGGATTTAGATTAGCACTAAGAAGCATATTTTTAAATAAACAAAGCAATAACTTTAAAGCAGTAATACCAGGAAAAACACTAAATGAAGTAAATAAAATTTTATTAGATTCTTTTGAACCAGTAAAAATAGGAGTTTCAAAAAATCAAGCATTATTCGAAATGGATAATTGTAAAATAGTAACAAGAATTTTAGATGGAGAATTTTTAAATTATAAAAATGTTATTCCAAGCAATTGGGAAACAAGAATAAAAGTAAATAAAAATAATATACAAAATAGTTTTGAAAGAATAAGTTTAATATCTTCTTCAACGGTTGAAAAAGAGAAAAAATATCCAGTTAAAGTAAATGTTGATATTGGAAAAATAACAATTTCTTGTACAAACCAAACAGGAGATGCAAAAGAAGAGTTATATGTTTCAACAGAAGGTAAAAACTTAGAAGCAGGATTTAATCCAAAATATTTCTTAGATAGTTTAAAAGCAATTGATGATGAAGAAGTGTATATTGAATTTGGTTCAAGCATATCACCATGTTTAATAAAATCAACAGAAAATAATGATTATACATATATGATTTTACCAATTAGATTAAAAGAAGATTAAAAAATAAGAAAAAGTTATCCACATTTCATAAAAAAATGTGGATAACTTATTTATAAATCAATTAAAAATATATTTATGAAAAATAGAAAAAAATAGTAAAAAAAAGATAAAAAAAGAAAATAAAAGAAAAAACAATATAATCTCGGATAAATCACTTTAGAAAAATTATAAAAAATCGAGAAAATTATAAATGATTAAATTTGAAATTAAAAAATATAAAAATTTATATGTGGAAAATTTATTTTTAACTGTGGATAACTTATTTAAATTTTTATTTTAAAAAATTAAGAAAAAATTAGAATAAATTAGAAAAAAATCGAATAAAAAAGAATAAGTTAGAATTTAATAGAAATTTGGAATAAAAAATTTTGATGACATTAAATAAATGCATTTTATAATAAGAAGAATTAAATTAATATTATTTATTTTTTTTAATTAATAAAAATATAATAGAAAAAAATTCAAATAAATTAAAATAAATTAGAAAAAAATAGATAAAAATAGAAAAATAAAATTCAAAAAATAAAAATTAATCGTTAAAATCAAAAATAAGACAATTTTATTTTTTTATTATATAATTTGTTTAATAAAAAATAAATTAAAATAAAACGAAAATAATTTGAATTTTAAAAAAATTAGGAAAAAATAGGAAAAATTAGAATAAATTAGAAAAAAATAGAAAAAAAGAGTTTATAAATTGTGGATAACTTATATAAAAAATAAATAAAAAAAGAATTTAAAATAAAAAAATAAATTAAATGGAGAATAAAATGTGGATAAAAAAAATAAAAATAAATAATTTTAGAAATTATAAAAGTCAAGAAATTAATTTAGAAAAAAATATTAATATTTTTTATGGAGAAAATGCTCAAGGGAAAACTAATATAATAGAAGCTATTTTTTTATCAAGTATGGGAAAATCATTTAGAGCAAAAAAAGATAAAGAAATGATTATGCTTGGAGAAGAAAAATCAAATATAGAAATAGAATATGAAAAAACTGATAGAGATGGAAAAATAAAAATTGAATTGGGAAATAAAAAAATAGTATATATTAATGAAATAAAAATAAAAAAATTAAGTGAATTATTAGGAAAAGTAAATGTAGTAATTTTTACACCAGATGATATTAATATTTTAAAAGGTGGTCCTCAAAATAGAAGAAGATTTTTAGATATAATGATTAGTCAATTAAGACCTAATTATATGTATAATTTAAATCTTTATTTAAAAACATTAGAACAGAGAAATAATTATTTAAGACAAATAAGAGAAGAAAATAAAAATGAAAATATGTTAGATATTTGGGATGAAGAATTATCTAATTATGCAATAAACATATATAATTATAGAAAAGAATTTATAGAAAAAATAAAAAATAAAATAAAAAATATTCATTCAGAAATTACAAATAATAAAGAAGAAATAGAAATTGAATATTTAAGTGAATGTAATTCTAAAGAAAAATATTTAGAATTATTAAAACAAAGAAGAAAATTAGACATTATAAAAGGTTATACTACAAAAGGAATTCATAGAGATGATTTTAATATATATATAAATAAGAAAGAATTAGGAATTTATGGTTCACAAGGACAACACAGAACTGCAATTCTTTCATTAAAATTATCAGAATTAAATATTGTAAAAGATGAAATAGGGGAATCACCAATTTTATTATTAGATGATTTTATGTCAGAACTAGATGAAAAAAGAAGAAAGAATTTTTTAGAAAAAATAAATGATGTACAAGTTATTATAACATGTACGGAAAAAATAGATATTGAAAATAAAGAAATTTTAGTATATAATGTTAAAAGTGGAGACGTTAAAAAAGAAAAATAGAAGGATAAGGGAGGACAAATAAATGGAAAAGTATGAACACAAGTATGGAGCAGAGCAAATCCAAGTATTAGAAGGACTGGAAGCCGTAAGAAAAAGACCAGGAATGTATATAGGAAGTACATCAGTAAGAGGATTACATCATTGTGTATATGAAATTGTAGATAATGGTGTTGACGAAGCATTAGCTGGATATTGTACAGAAATAAATGTTGTTATAGAAAAAGGAAATATAATAAGTGTAACAGATAATGGTAGAGGAATACCAGTAGAAATACATCCAAAAACACATATCTCAACAGCAGAAACAGTATATACAGTTTTACATGCTGGTGGAAAATTTGGTGGAGATAGCGGATACAAAGTATCTGGAGGACTTCATGGAGTTGGAGCATCTGTTGTAAATGCCTTATCTACATGGACAGAAGTTACAATTAAAAGAGATGGCGGAATCTTCTTTATGAGATTTGAAAAAGGAAAAACTGTTCAAAAACTAGAAAGAATAGGGGATAGTAATGAAACAGGAACTAAAGTAAGATTTTTAGCTGATGATACAATTTTTGAAAGTTTAGATTATGATTATGAAGTATTAGAAAAAAGATTTAGAGAAATTGCATTTTTAACAAAAGGTTTAAAAATAACAATTGAAGATCAAAGAGAAGAAACACCAAAAAAAGCAGAATTTTGCTATGAAGGAGGATTAGTTTCTTTCGTAGAATATCTAAATAAAAATAAAGAAAAATTACATAAACAACCAATATATATAGAAAAAGATGGAGAAGTACCAGTTGAAATAGCAATTCAATATACTTCAAGTTATTCTGAAAATATTTATACATTTGCAAATAATATTAATACAATAGAAGGTGGAACACACTTAGAAGGATTTAAAAGAGCATTAACAAAAGTATTTAATGATTACGCAAGAAGTCATAATATATTAAAAGAAAAAGATAAGAACTTACAAGGTGAGGACATAAGGGAAGGAATAACTGCAGTTGTATCAGTAAAAGTAAAAGAACCACAATTTGAAGGACAAACAAAAACAAAATTAGGAAATAGTGAAGTAACAGGTGTAGTTCAAAGTATGGTAAATGAAGCATTATCAACATTTTTAGAAGAAAATCCTTCAGTTGCAAAAGCAATTTTGGAAAAATGTATTAGTGCTTCAAGAGCAAGAGAAGCAGCAAGAAAAGCTAGGGAACTAGTAAGAAAGAAAAGTAACTTAGAAACAAGTACATTACCAGGAAAATTAGCTGATTGTAGTAGTAAAAATCCAGATGAATGTGAAGTATATATAGTTGAGGGAGACTCAGCTGGAGGAAGTGCAAAACAAGGAAGAGATAGAAAATTTCAAGCAATTTTACCATTATGGGGAAAAATGCTAAATGTTGAAAAAGCAAGAGCAGACAAAATATATGGAAATGACAAACTAAATCCAGTAATAGTTGCAGTAGGAGCAGGAATTGGAGCAGAATTTGATATTACAAAAATTCGTTATGGCAAAGTAATAATAATGGCAGATGCCGATGTCGATGGAGCACATATCAGAACATTATTATTAACATTCTTCTTCCGTTACATGAGACCATTAATAGAAAATGGAAATGTATATTTAGCACAACCACCACTATATAAATTATCTAAAAAAGGAATGACAGATAGATATTGTTACACAGATGAAGATTTAGAGAAAGCATATAAAGAACTAGAAGAAAAAGGAATAACTAGGGATCAACTTGGATTACAAAGATATAAAGGTTTAGGAGAAATGAATCCAGAACAATTATGGGAAACAACAATGAATCCAGAAACTAGAATATTAGTTAAAGTAACAATGGATGATGCTCAAAAAGCAGATGAAATATTTACTTTATTAATGGGAGACGAAGTTGAACCAAGAAGAGAATTCATTCAAGCAAATGCAAAATATGTAAAAAATCTAGATATTTAATGATTTGGGGACGGAGAAAAAATCATCAGTTTAATTAAATAAAAAATTTTAATGGCAGACAAAAATAATTGTCTGCCATTAATCATAAAGCTAATAATAATCTTAGCTAAAACTAATATATCTAATATACAAACCTAATATATATTACTATATAAATAAGCCAGCAACCAAACATATTAATCATTCGCTCGACCATTAATACACCACAAGTAACTGTATTCATCCTAAAGTAGGACTACTAACAACCACTTCACTTAAAAATCAAGGTTCTAGATATAAAAATAATCTTAGCTCGAATATATTACCTATCATTTGACCATATATAAAATATAAAAATAGTAAAGAGAATAAAATTTAAATAAAAAATATAGCCTACAAACAAATAATATACTCTTATCGCCGACTTATTATCATATATAAAAATACACAATAATAAATCTTTGTCCGAATATAAATAAACTAATTAATAATCTATTTATATTCTTGGCTCAACTATTATTAACCTTATATTATTATTATAAACAAATCTAAAAAAAATATTCAAAAAAATAAAAAAATTTTAAATTAATTAAAAAATATTTAATTTTTTTTACTTTATAAAAATAAAATAATAAAATAAGAATAAAATAGAATAAATTAAAATAAATTAGAAAAAAATAGAAAATAAAAGTTTTAAATTTTAAAAATTATCCTTAAAATCAATAATAAAGTTTTTTTATTTTTAATTAATATAATTTATTAAATAAAAAATAAATTAAAATAAAACGAAAATAATAAAAAATTCAAAAAAATTAGAAAAAAATAGAATAAATTAGAAAAAAATAGATAAAAAAAGTTGATAAATTGTGGAAAACTTATTTAAAAAATTAAAAACAAAAGAAAATAAAAATAAAAAAATTAAATAAAAATAATTAATTAATAAAAAATTATTAATAATTTATAATAAAATATATAAAAATTAAATAATAAAATAAAATTAAAAAAAATTATAAAAAATATAAAAAATAATAAATTAAATAAAAATATAAAATAATATTAAAAAATAATTGGAATTAAAAATAAAAAAATATATATTAAAAAGAATAGGGTATCATGAAAAATAAGATGAGATAAATATAAAATACCAAGAAAAACATAAAAATTATAAATATACATAAAACAAAAAATAATAATTAAAATAAACTTTTATATATTAAAATAAAAGAATTAAAATAGAATAAAAATAAAAGAAAAATAGTTTACATATTTAAAGAAAAATAAAGAAGAAATTTAAAATAGAAAGGTTTACACAATTGAAAAGTTCATTACTAAATTTTATAAACTTAATTTATAAAAGAATAAAAATGTCGAATAATGCCGAACGATTTTTCTTGACAAAAAATGGAAGATAATGTAAAATGATTTTGCTTCCATTTTTTATAAATCAAAATGAAAGGAGGAAAATAAAATAAAAGAAAAATCAGTTCAAGAAATTTTACCAATAAAAAAAATTTATGAAAATGGAATTATTGAAATGAAAAATAATAAATATATAAAAATATTAAAAATAATTCCAATAAATTATAATTTAAAATCCGATTTAGAAAAAGAATCAATTTTAAATTCTTATAAAATTTTTTTAAAAACTTGTAATTTTAATATTCAAATTTTAATTCAGAGCAGTAAAGAAAATTTAGAAAAAAATATTTTAAATATTCAAAAAAATGTCCAAAAAAAAGAAAATAAATTTTTAAAAAATATTTCAGATGAATATATTAAATATATAAAAAATATGAATTTAACAAAAAAATCATCAACTAAAAATTTTTATATTATTTTATCAAACGAAAGATTAAAAGGAATTGAATATGTTGAATCTTTTGAAATTATAAAAAATGATTTAAAAGAAAAATATTTTAAAGTTAAAGACTGTTTATCAAGATGTGGAAATTCCGTGACAGAAATAAATACGAAAAAAGAAATATTAAAAATATTATTTTCTTTTTTAAACACAAGAAAAGATATACAAAAAAATAAATAAATAATAAATAAAAATTAATAAAATAATTATCAAATAAAATAAAAAAATTAAATTAAAAAGAAGGAAGGAAAAAATATGAATAAAAAAATAAATCAAAAAAAAGAAAAAAATATTAAAGAAAATAAAAAATTTAAAATGTTAAATCCAAAAACAGATATAGTATTTCAAATGCTATTCTCATCTGTAAATCCAGAAATAACAAAAGGATTAATTTCATCTATGATCGATGAAAAAATAACAAGTATAGAATTAGATTTAAATAAACAATTAATAAAAAATACAGTAGATGATAAAATAGGAATATTAGATTTAAGAGCAAAAATAAATAATAGCATAGAATGTGAAATAGAAATGCAAATGTTATATGCAAAAAACTTTATACCGAGACTATTATATTATTGGTCTAAAATATATTCCCAACAATTAAAAGAAGGGCATCATTATGATGAATTAAACAAAGCAATATGTATAGCAATAATAAACGAAAAAATACCAAATCTAAAAGAACTACAAGCACATACTAAATGGCAAATAAGAGAAGAAAAACTCATACAAAAATATTGACAGATAAATTAGAAATACATATAATAGAGATACCAAAGGCAATAAAAGAATATAGAAACAATAAAGGAAATGAAGTATTACAATGGATGATGTTTCTAAACGAGCCAGAAAGTATGGAGGTAGAAGAAATCATGAAAGAAAATAAAGAAATAGAGCAAGCAAAAATAACATTGAGAGAATTAAGTGAAGAGGAAGAAAATCAAAGGATAGCTGAATTGAGAGAAAAACATATATTAGATACACAGGATATATATGAAACTGGAATTGAAAGAGGTAGAATAGAAGGAGAAAAAAAGGGAAAAAAAGAAGAAAAAATTAATATTACAAAAAAATTACTAGATATGAATGTAACAATTGAAAAAATAATAGAAATAACAGGATTGACAAAAGAAGAAATAGAAAAAATAAAAAATGAAAATAAATAATTTTATTTTCACTAATATTAATTATTAAATAAAAATAAAATATTAAAATAATTTAAATAAATTATAATAAAAAATAAAAATCAAAAAAATTAATTTTAAATTCATATAAAAATTTTTTTAAACTTTTAATTTTAATGTCCAAAAATAACTCCATAAAGAAAAAATGTAAAAAATATTGAGGTTTAATATATAAAATACAAATATAACAAAAATAAAAATAGAAGAAAACTTAGGTATTCAAACAAAAGAAAAGATTAATATTATAATAATATTTTAAAATAAAGAATTAAATATATGTTTACATATTTATTTGATTAATAACATAAATGTGAAAGATGCTAAGGTATAGAGTAATACAAAAATATATATAATTTGAAATAAAAAAGATTATAAAAAATAAAAAACATTAAAATCAAAAATAAAGAAATTTAATTTTTAATTAATATAATTTATTAAATAAAAAATAAATTAAAATAAAAAGAAAATAACAGAAAATTCAAAAAAATTAGAAAAAAATAGAATAAATTAGAAAAAATTAGAAAAAATTAGAAAAAAACAGATAAAAAAAGTTGATAAATTGTGGAAAACATAATCTAAAAATAAAAAATACAGGAAAATAAAATATTAAATTTTAATAATATTTAATAAATTATAAAAAATAAATATAATTTTAATAAAAATTATAAAAAAATAATATAAAAATATAAATTAAAATTAATTAATATAAAAATAATATAAAAATATAAATTAAAATTAATTAATATAAAAATAATATAAAAACTAAAAGGAGGAATTAATATAAAAATATTTAAAGAGAAAAATAAAAATAAAAATGAAAAAAATAAATTAAAATTTAGAGAAGGAGTTTTTTCAGACATTGATAAAATATCTCCAGCATATATAAATTTACAAAATCCAAAATATATAGAAATTGATAATTTATATTATGCAGGATTAATAGTTGTAAATTATTATAGAGAGCAAACAGACCTATTATTAAAAAGTTTAATTGAAACAAATATTAATATGAATATTAGTATTTTTTATGAAAGACAAGATGCATATAAAACAATTAAAGATTTAACATATCATATAGGAAACGTTGGAGTAGAGATAAAAGAAACAAATCAAAATAGACAAGACATTGACATAGCAGCTTATACATACAATGATGCTAAATATATAAGAAAAGAAATACAAATAAATAATGAAGATATATATTTTTTATATACATATATAATAGTTTATGCAAATGAAATAAAAGAGCTAGAATATTATCTTAATAAAGTAGAGGGAATAACACAAAGTAAAGGTATGCAAACAAGAAGAGCAAATTTTAGACAAGATGATTTACTTTTTACAACATTACCATTCATGGAAAACAAAGAAAAAATAAAAGAATCAGCAAAAAGAAATATACTAACTTCAGGATTGGTATGCACATATCCATTTATTTCTTCAAACATATTTGATGAAGAAGGAATATTTATTGGAACAAATATATATAATAATTCTTTAGTTTTTATAGATAGATATAATACAAAAAAATATAAAAATGCCAATATGTGTATTTTTGGGACAAGTGGTGCAGGAAAATCTTTTTATACAAAATTATTAATACTAAGGTATAGACTAATGCGGAATAAGACAATACATTATTGATCCAGATAGAGAATATACAAATTTATGTAATGAATTAAAAGGTACACAAATAAAAATTGGTCCAAATTCTGATACATATATAAATATAATGGAAATAAGAAAAGAAAGTATTGAAGAAGGAGAAAGTGGATATCTAGCAACAAAGCTTAGTAAATTAATAGGATTTTTTAACTTGATTTTTGGAGAATTAAATGAAGAGGAAAAAGCAATTTTAGAAGAAAAACTAATTGAAACGTATAATTTAAAAGGAATAACTTTTAATGATGACAGCTTATATATAAATCCAAAAAAGAAAATATTTAAAATAGAAAAAGATATGCCGTTATTAGAAGATTTATACAATGTACTAGGTAAAGATGAAAAAACAAAAAGATTTCAAATTAAATTAATTCCTTTTGTAAAAGGCTCAATGAAATTTTTTAATAATTATACTAACTGCGAATTAAATAATAATTTAGTAGTTGCAGATGTATATGACTTAGGAGAAGAAAATCTAAAATATGGAATGTGTCTTTTTGTGGACATCTTTTGGGATAAGATTAAAGAAAATAGAAACGAAAAAAAGGCAATTTACCTAGACGAAATATGGAGATTAATAGGGGTAACCTCTAATAAAGAAGTTGCTAGCTTTATATATAAAATATTTAAAACAATAAGAAAATATGGAGGTAGTGGAGTAGCAATAACACAAGATATTTCAGACATTTTCAGCTTAGAAAATGGAACATATGGAAAAAGTATTTTAAATAATTCAAGTATAAAAACATTTTTTGCTTTAGAAGAAGAAAATATAAAAATATTAGCTGAATATGCAAATTTATCAGAAAAAGAAAAAGTAGAAATTAAATCTTTAAAAAGAGGAGAATGTTTAATGTTTGTTGGAGAAGATCATATATTAACAAAAGTAGATTGTAGTGAATTAGAAAAACAGATAATAGAAGGTGGAACAAAAAATGAAAACGATAATAACAGCTATTGATAATCCAAAAATATTTAATGAAATTGAAAAAAATGAAAATATAAAAATAGTAGGAAAAGATTTAATATATAAAGAAGCAGTTTTAGAATTATTAGAAAAAAATAAAAATATTGATTTAATTATTTTATATGAAAAAATATTAGGAGAAATTAATTTTTTTGAATTAATTAAAAAAATAAAAAATATAAATAAAAAAATAAAAATAATTATAATATTAGAAAATAAAAATGAAAAATTAGAAAATAAATTAAAAAAAATAAATATAAAAGATATTTATTTAAAAAATAAAATTAATTCAAAAAAAATAATAGAAATAATTAATGAAAAAAATATATATAAAAATAATAAAAATAAAAAAACAGAAAAAAATAATAAAAAAATAAATAAAAATAAAACAGAAAAAAATAAATTTATAAAAAATAAAAATAAAAGAAGAAAAGAAAAAAGAGTAAATATAAAAAAATATTTTTTTCAAAGTTTAAAAGAAATGAAGAATAAATTTTTTCTAATAAAAAAATACATACAAAATTTTATAAACAAATTTTTTAATCCGAAATTTTCAAAAAAGAAAGAAATAAAATTTAAAGACAAAAGTAAACATAACGAAAAAAAGAAAAATGAGACAATATTAATTTTAGGAAATGAAAAAAGTGGGAAAACATTAGTATCCCTATTATTAGCTCAAAAGTTAGAAAAACAAAATAACAAAATTTCAATAATAAATTTAAGTAATAATACCAAAAATATAAACAAGCATAATAAGTTATGGTATATCAAAAAAGAAATTGAAGAAGATTTAAAAAAGTACAATAGTAAAACTTCAATTCTAAACTTTTTAAAAAATTCAAAGTTAAAAAACAAAAAAATGGACAATGCAAAAAATAAAAAATTTAAGGAATTAAAAAAATCAAAAAAAGAAAAAAATGAGAAAGAAAAAAATAAAATAAAAAAAATAAAAAAATTAAATAATAATAAATTAAAAAATAATAAAAAAATAAAAAATAAAAAACAAAAAAATATAAAAAAAATAAAAATTAAAATGTATAAAAATAAAATATTAAAAAAATATAAACCAGAAAATAATAAAAAAGAAAAAAATAATAAAAAAATAAAAATTAAATTAAATAAAAATAAATTAATTAAAAAATATAAATTAAAAATAAATAAAAAAAATAATAATAAAATAAATAAATATTTAAGAAATAAAAAAATAAAAAAAAATAAAAGTAAAAATGAAAAAATATTAAAAAGAATAAAAAATAATTTATCAAAAAGATTAAATGAAAAAATAAATTACTATTCAAATTTTAATTTTATAAAAAAATATGAAAAAAAAAATTACAAAAATTTTAAAGAAAAAACGATAAACATAATATTAAAAATCATTAAAGCAATTCAAAAAGAAACCAGATATACAATAATAGAAATGAACTCATCAGAAAATATTAAATTAACAAATGAAATTATAAAAAATACAGATAAAATTATAATTCCAATAGAAGCTAATTACTTAGGCATTAAAAGAGGACAGGAAATTTTAGAAAGATTGGAAAATGAAAAATATTTAAACAAAAAAGGTTTACATATCATATTTAATAAAATAGAAAAAAGTAAGATTAGTAATAAAATTTTAGAAGAGATTTTTAAAGATTATAAAATTATAGGGAACATAAAATTTAATAGAAATTTTACCAGAAATTCTTTTAATTCAATCTTAAAAAACAAAAATAAAGTAAATTTAAGAATTTAATTAAAAACAAATAAAATAAATTTAAAAATTATAATAAATATAATTTAAAAAATAAAAAGAAAAAATAAATTAAAGATTAAAAAATAGAAAATAAAAAAATAAAAATCATTTAAATCAAAAATAAAGGAATTTTATTTTTATTTAATATAATTAATAAAATAAAAAATAAATAAAAATAAAAAGAAAATAATAAAAATATTCAAAAAATTAGAATAAAATAGAATAAATTAGAAAAAAATAGAATAAAAAAGTTTATAAATGATGAAAAAATATTTTAAAAATAAAAAAATAAAAGAAAAATAATTTTAATATATACAATTAATTATAAAAAATTAAAATATAGAAAATTAATAAAAAAGAAAGAAGGAATAAATATGGATATAGAAAATCAATTAAATAACGAAAAAAATATAAATAATAATGTAGAAATTGAAAAAGAGCAAAAAAACTTTTTAGAAACTACAATAGGAAAAATAGTAAATACAGGACTAGATATAGGAATAAGAGCTTTACTACCAGATTTTATAGATGAACAGGTAATAAATTTAAAAGATAACTTATTTGAATACGGATTTAAAGAAGGAATAACAAAAACAATAGATGATGCAATAGATATAGGAAAGAGTGCAATAGGAATATTTACTGGTAATTTTGAAAATATAGAACAAATGCAAAGTGCAGTACAGACCGGAGGATTAATAGACGGATTATCAGATTTATTAGATACAGTCGTAGGTAAAGTTTCTCAAAAAGGATTAATAAATTCAAATGTTGCAAATATATTAACACAAGGAAAAGATATAATATTAGACAATGTTCAAAGTAACATAGAAAAAACATTTACAGAACAAATAACAAATTCAAATAATATAAACCAATATATTAATGACTGGAAAAATGCTTTTGAAAATAAAGATTTTAATACTATGGAAATACAATATGAAAAAATAGAGACAGAATTAAAAGAATTAGCTCCAATAGAAAACACAATAAATCAAGCTAGAACAATAGAGAACCTACATAATTTAATCAAAAATAATGGACAAGATTTCAATTTAACAAAAGAACAACTAGAATTAGCAGAAAAATTAAAATAATTATTATTTAATAGTTGAAACAAGTAAAAATTAATGATACAATAAAATTGTGCAAGAAGGAAAAGATTATTTTAAAATAGAACCATTAAAATAAGGGGGAAGATAAGATGGATAGATATATAACTCCTGATGTAATAAAAGTGAAGACTTTAGATGATTACTTATTAGAAGTAACATTTGCAACAAAAGAAATCAAAATTTTTGATATGAAAAATCTGATTAATAACATAGAATTTTATAAAAGATTAAAAAATAAAGATTATTTCAAAAAAGTAAAACCATATAATGAAACTGTAATATGGGAAAATGGTGAAGATGTTTGCCCAGAAGAATTATATTATAAAAGCAAAACAATCAGAAAGTAAAAAATCAATAATCAGAAGAAGTTAATATTAAAATAAAAAAAGAAAAAGAAATAAAATAAAAAATGGTCATATAAACCATTTTTTATTTTGTAAACTATAAACTTTTATTAATACCTTTTAAAAAGGTAGATGAACAACGTATAATTTCATATATAAAAAGCAAACCTTCTTCGCTACATTTATTCAAAATTCTATTTATTTTATCATATGTTTTATTATTCTTACTATCTCCAAATAAAATATAATCAGTAGATGCTCCAGTAAAGTCAACAATTTTAGTTAAAGTTTTTATACTTAATGACCTTTCTCCACGTTCAATCTGTCCTAAAAAAACATCTGAAATATCAATCATCTCTGAAAATTTTTCACGACTCATATGTAAGTTTTCACGTATACCTCTAATACGTTCTCCAATTTCTAAGTTATTTTGCATAATGTCACCCCGTAAAAAAATATTAATAATATTATATTACAAAAAAGCTCAATAACTAATATACTATCAGCATATATTGAACATATGCGTAAAAGTATAAAAATTTTTTCAATAATAGAATAAAAATATATTATAAAACAAAAAAAGACAAAATAAAAACACGAAAAATGTAAAAAAGAATAGAAAAAACATAAAAAATAATAAAAAAATATTGCAAAAAATATATGCTTAAAGTATAATTAAAACATAAATTATTAGCATTATTATATAAAATATGCACTTTGAAAATTGAATATCTTTGTTTTTTAAAATTAAATAAATCCAAAAAGTGTATATTTATATACAATAATGGAAATAATTTATAGTACATATAAAAATATAATAATATTTATACATAATGAAAAAAACAAAATAAGAAACTAAAGAAAGGAGAATTTTAATGATTAAAACCAAAAAAGAAAGAAACAAAGATATGAATAAAGGTATTACTTTAATTGCCTTAGTTATTACAATTATCGTGTTGTTAATTTTAGCAGCAGTATCAATAGCGACTTTAACTGGTGAGAACGGAATACTAACAAGAGCAAATGATGCAAAAACAAGTACAGAAATAGCAGAGGAAAAAGAAAAAGTAGAATTAGCAACAGTAGCTGCATTAGCTGATGACAATGGTGGAGAGATAAAGGAAGACTATTTGAAACAAGAGTTAGAGAAATATTTTGGAACAGATGGAGTTAGTGTAACACCTGGAGAAAATAATGGAGAAGAAGGATTTATAGTAACAATAGATGATAGTGGTAGACAATATTTTGTAGATAAAGATGGGAATGTAGAAGAATTAGGAACTGGAGTAGTAAATCCGCCAAGTGAAGAACCTGGTAATCCAGATGATAATGGAATATTCCAAGAAACAAGCACAATAAATGGAGGAGAAGCAACAGCAAATAATCCAACAATACCAGCAGGATTTAGACCAATGGATACAGATACATCAAGTTGGGGAGACGGAACATCAGCACCAAGTGCAGAAGATTTAGGTAATGGATTAGTAATAACAGATGCACCAGAAGGAGAAGTTGGAAATGAATTTGTATGGATACCAGTTGCAAGTATAAGTGAAATAGCAAATGAAACAACTGAAACAGATAACAATGATAATCAAAATTATCAAGGAAAGTTATATGATTTTCCTTCAGCATATGAATCAACAGAAAAGACAAGTTATGGACAAACTACAACAAGTTATAGAGAGCCAGCAGTTGTAACAGGAAGTAGTGGAACTAGCTATGACGGAGATACAACAAATAATTATTTAAATATAATAAATGGAATATTAGGAACAACATATAGTAGTAGTGATACTAGTACATTTTTAGAAGATATGCAAGAAGATTATAATAAGATGGTAAAGAGTGTAGGAATATATCATGGATTTTATGTAAGTAGATATGAAATGAGTAAATCAACAACTGCAAACCAAGCAGCAAGTGTAGCAAATGTTACACCACTAGTAAATGATTCAAACAATAGATGGTATGGATTATATGCATATGGAAAGACATATACTAATTCATATGATAGTGTAGAAAGTAGTATGGTATGGGGAAGTCAATATGATGCAATGATGAGATGGATGCAAGATAATGATGTTGATGTAACAGGTAATATCGGAGATAATCGAAATACAGGAACAACAACAGGAACATCAGAAACTGATATTATAAAGAATATATATGATTTATATGGATGTCATTATGAGTGGACATTAGAGGCCTTCAACACCGGCTATCGAGTTAGTAGAGGTCGGTTACTACTACACCAGCTATTCGCCTAGTGGTCGCTTCTACGACGGTCCGAGCGATACGATCAGCTACTTTTCTTCCCGTCTCACACTTTATGTGAAGTAGCACTGGCCACTGAAAAGAAAAAATTTAATATAGTAGTAATTGCAATTCGCAATGTACGTTTTTACAAAACGTGAATTGGCGAAACTGAGGAGACCAAGGCGATAGTCTTAGGTCACCTCAGTTTCGCCAATAAATAAAAGAGGTACCAATAAATAAAAGAGGTACCAATAAATAAAAGAGGTACCAATAAATAAAAGAGGTAC
>CALXKC010000016.1 GCA_944388775.1 uncultured Clostridia bacterium
TACAAAGTTAAAAGCAATTCCCTTGATTTTAGATATAATAATAGAAAAGAAGAATTAGAAAAAGAGTTTGAAGAAAAAGCTTTTAATTTAGAATATGAATATAAGTATAAAATACACAAACTAGAAAAGGAAAATAATAAACTTCATAAAATCATTAAAACTTTTGAGGAAACCGTTAAAAAATTTATAAAATGGCTCTGTAAAAAATTCGACTTACTTTCTGGAGATGAAATTGTTAGAGATTTTGAGAAAGAAACTGGAAATTCTTTAAATGCTGAAAAACAATTTACTAAACAAGAAAAATTTAGAGATATTGAAAAAGAGTTCTAAATAGAGGTTTAATTTACCTCTATTTAGTTATATTTATATTTTCTTAGCCATAATATTATAAATATGCCAGTGTTTCATCTTTCCTAATCCTGTCATCCCATCTTTTTCAATTTCATTAAATTCTATTATTTTAAAAGAGTCTTTAAATAAATCTAAAACTTGTTTCTTTGATAAAAATACCATTTGCTTTTTTATATTTACCCACGAATCGTTTAATCCGAAAAAATTTCCAACAAAATAACCGCTCTTTTAAAATACTATTTGTTATTTTTTTCCAAAAATCGTTAAAACAATCTTTGTTGCAAAAAGGAATACTAAAATTCGCTACTAATAAATTGTTTTTTTCTATTTCTATATTCTCAAAAGATTGGCATTTGAAAGAAAACCTCTTTATTTCTTCATTATCTAATTTTTTTAGTATAAACTCTTTCGTATCTTCTTTATCTATTGCTAATACTTTCCAGCCATTATGTAATAAATATATAGTATCTCTACCAGCACCACATCCTAAATCAATAGCAAAGTCAGGTTTTATACCCATATTTATAAATTTTTGTACAAAAGGATGTGGTAGAGCATTTTCTGTATTCTTATAATATTTTTCTATATTTCCCATATCTTTGTTCCTTTCCTTATTAATTCATATTATATCATATTAATTCATTAAAAGTAATAGGAGAGCGAAAATTTTTATTTTTTCGCTCTCCTAACCGTGCCTTTAAAATTTTTTCCAGCACTGAGGATCTTTTGCGTAGAAATTACCAGTTACACATTTTGCAACAGAAGGGCAACCTCTGCAAAAATTCCTAAGTTCACATTTTGAACAATGTTCAAACTTATCATATTGACGATATTGTTCCATTTCATCGCTCAGGAAAATATCGTAAAATGACTGTTCAGGAACTTTGCCAACAGGTGTTTCACTTCGTCTACAAGCATACACTGTTCCATCTGCTAATGTTGTAATATGAGTAATTCCACAGTGGCATCCATCAAGGATGAGATCATTGGGATTGTCGATTTCGTTCGGATTAAACAATCCCTTTTCATATAGGTACAATCTCCAAAGATGATCCTTCAGAGCAAACCGTGTATCTCCCTCTTGATATTGCATATACTTTTCCCACATTTTATCAAGGAAATTTCTATACTCTTCAGGAGATACCATCAAATCTAAATCGTCTGGACTTGGACAATATCTTGCAAAGGCAAAATTGTTTACCTTGTGTTTAACAACAATATCTACTAAATCGGGAATTTCCTGAATGTTAGTTTTAGACACTGTTGTCATTATTGCAGTATTGATTTGACTTCCTTCGAAATACTTCAAAGCATCCAAAGTTGCATCAAATGAACCTGGTTTGCGTATAAAATCGTGTGTATCTCGCAATCCATCTAGGGACATCTGAAAATTAACACATCCAAAATCTTCCAATCTTCTAACAACTTCGTAGTTCAAATGAAATGGATTACCAAGAAGTGCAAATTTCAAATTCCTATTCTTCAGCAGTTGCAAGAATTCCCAAATTCTCGCATACAGTAGTGGATCACCACCAGTTATAACAAGAAATGGATCTCTGTCTAACTTATCACAACTCTCGATAAAATCATCCAGAATACATTCAAGAGTATCCAGTCCTAACTCAAGACTGCATTCCTTATCCTTGCCCTCATAGATGTAACAGTGTTTACACCGTTGATCACATCTATCTGTGATATGCCACTGCATACTGAAATTTGTCCTATTAGCCATTTTAATCCTCCTTTTAAGTTGGGAGGCATCTCAAAAAGAGATGCCTCCACTGTTGAACCTAATGTGTGCTGTCGACAATGCACATTGTTAGTACAACTGCATTATCTGCACGAGGTACTACAAGACGTACAAGAACCGCAAGAACTACTGCACGCCGAGCAACCACTTGAACAGTTGCAAGAGCAATCAGCAGCTACTACTCGAACTCCAGCACCAACCAATTTAGCCTTTGCAGACTTCATAAAGTTTTGTGCGGAATTCTTCCCAATGTACTTTACACTGGGATTCCAGTAATTCGTCCGTGCCATCCTGGTCATAGTACATCCTCCTTTCTATAAATTCAACGGGTTTTTAGAGTATTAATTAATACTCTAAGTAATACAACTATTGTATTACAGTTTCCATAATACCACATTTGGTAGTATTTGTCAACTATTTATTTTTCAGGCTACAAAAATAGATAGTAATTTACAATTTTGGAAAATTACTATCTTATATTTTCTATACATTGTATTTATCTAAAAATTCTTTCATTGCTATATTTACTAATCTTGTAAGTGAAATTCCTGTTTCTTGTGTTATCTTATTTAATGCCTCTACATTTTCTTTTCTAATCATTACACTTCTATAAATTGTTATCTCATCTTCTGGTTTGGCATAATATTTTACATTTCCAGCAGATAGTAAATCTTCAATACAAACATTTATTATATCGCTTATTGTTGCATCATAATCTTTATCTACTATTTCTTTTAATCTAGTATATAATCTATCTTCTAAATTTATACTTTTTTGAACTGTATAGTTTGATTTTTTATATAACCTATCTATTGCACTCATATTACACCTCCAACAATTAGTATCTAACCTTTTCACGAATATTATACTTAAAACATTTGTAGTATGTAACTTGGTTGTATCGTGTACTTATACACGACAATAGGTTGATTTAAAAATACTTTTCATATATAATATGTAAAAATATTGGAAAGGAGGTTTACTATGCAAGTTTCAGAAAAGTGTGTAAATTTATTAAAAACTTTTAATAGCTCTAATGTAAAATCTAATATTCTAATTGCTGATCTAAAAACAATTCAATATGGAATAGTAGATGAAAAAAATGATATTACTTTGGACTATGATAATTACTGGCATAAGCCTTTAAGTAAAGATATGCTCAATTTAATAAAAGAGTGGGAAAACAAAGAGTTTTCAGAAGATTTATATTTACTTTTAAATGATAACTTCAAAAAAATTGTAGAAAATGATGAAGTAGAATATTTTTCACAAATGATTTTTCCGTTATTTTCTGATAATAAATTAGACGGTCTTGCAATTTTCTTTAAAACTAAACGGAGTTTATGAACTAGAATCTATAAAAAATATTAAAATTGACTTGAATTGGTTTAAAAAAAGCAATATGGATATGGTAGATGATAGTATAGAAGTACATATAAATGATTTACTTGATATAGAAGATTATGTTGAACTTAACCGTAAATTTAATAAATTAACACAAGAACTTATTTCTAATTTTTCATCAGAAGAAAGACAAAAGTTCTATGAATATCAAAAAATAGATTTTGAACTTTCTTCTTATCAAAGTAGTTTAGCATATTATATTGCATTAAATAAAAATAGCTTATTATATAAATTCATTATATAATAAACTATATTGCGTTTTATAATATAAGGTAAGTTGATATTTTAATATTAACTTATCTTTTATTATCATATTTATCTAAAAATTCCTTAACAGCACAATTTAATAATCTTGTTACAGAAATACCAGTTTTTTTGTGAAGTTTTTGCAAGTTACTTAAATTTTCTTTTCTAATCATAATACTTCTGTATGTAACTGTTTCATTTTCTGGCTTTTCATAAAAGTATGGTTTATTTTCATAAACATATTCTTCTATGCACACATTTATAACTTCACTAAATGTTGCGTCATAATTCTTTTTAGTAAATCTCATTAACTTTTTATATAAACTATCATCAATATTAATTGATTTCTTTATAGTTTTATTGGTGCTAGAATATAATCTGTCTATCGCACTCATATACACACCTCCTACTACTCGTTCTACAACCATTTGAATTATATAAAATTTTGTTTTTTAATAATACTTGTTTGTATTGCTTATATACGAGTATAAACAGGTTGTATACAAAGTGCTTTTGCATAAAATAAAAAGAGTACAGCAAATACCCTTTTTATCATATTATATTTAATTTTTTTCTAAGTTTTTTAATAGTTCATCTGATAATTCTTCACTTGGTGTTACTTTAACTGTTAGTCCGTCTTTTGTTTTTGTAACATTTGAACTTAACCTTGCTCTACTATTGTAAACATTTTCTTGATTTTTACAACTAAATGTATCATATACTGCTTTTGGGTTATTGGCAACAAAGGCTTTTCCACAATGCTTACATAGTTTTAAGTATTTCTTTTCTTGTATTGCATATAATTTAAAATCTTCATCTATGTATTCTTTTAAACTTCTAATATGTATTGTTAAGCCATCATATTCTAAATTTACTCTTATATGGTTTGATTCTAATTTATTTATTTCTCGTGTATCAATATATTCTCCATTATCTTTTTTCAATTCTTTTAAAATATTATACATAAATTGTGCGTATTTTATAATCATATCTACTTGTTCACAATATTTTTCATTTTTATAAATTAAATTATTGATTTCTGGAGAAATAAATTTTTCCATACTATGCTCATAAATAAATTTATTTATTTTCTCTATTAGTTTATTTATTTCTTCTTCAGTAGTAGTAGGAAAGAATATTTTAAAATATTCAATTAACTCTATCGTTGTAAAATAATCTTTATTATTTATATAATTAAATTCTTTTAGCAAAACTTCTTTTTCTAATGTATAATATCTATTTACTGGAAAATCGTGTATAAGTCCTAAAAGTCCATATTTATTTACATATTCAATTACTAAACTATCAGTATTTTCTTTTTCTTCTAAAGATAATTTTCCTAAATTAATAAAATCAATTAGTGGCTTATCATCTTCTTTGTAGTCATCAAAATCAATTAAAGAATAGTTTGACATATTTTCTTTTAGAATTTTAGGAACAACATATTTAATATTGTTTATTTCCTTTATTTCATATTCTTCAAATTTTGGTAATGACTCATTATTAAAGCCATATTCTAAATTCATTTTCATAATATTCTCCTATTCATAAAAATTTTTCAAAAAGTTTAATGTAATCTATTGACAATTAAAAAGTATTACTCTATAATAGAAATGTAATCTTTTTTATATCGTAAAGTATTAACATCTATTTTATGTTAATTTTAATACTTTTCTTATAATAATATATTACAATAAATAATTTTATTTGTCAAATTATAGTATAAATTACATCTTGTACTTTATATAGGGTTTTTATATCTAAAATAGTGCAAGTAAAAAATATAAGTAAAGAAAGGAGGTCAAAATGAGTAAAAAAGAAGAAATTTTACAAATGTATTTTGAAGAACACAAAAAACAAGAGATTATTGCTGAAACTATTGGAGTTTCACAAAGCTATATATCTCAGGTAGTGAAAAAAGACACAAGATATACTAAGGAAAAGGAAATAAGGCATAACAAATCAATGCAGAAAAAAGCTGAATATAATAGAGAATATTATAAAAATTATGAAAGACCTAAAAAAGATGATAATTCTTATGAACAATTAAAAGCATTATTGAACAAAGACAATGCTGAATTATCATTTCATAACAATACTATTTCTGATTATGATTTTGCAAAATGGAATTTAAGTGCTTATCATAGAAATAAAAAAGGAAATTTAATTATAGATAGGAAATTAAATGTAACAAATGATGTTCCTAAAAAAATTAATATGAATATGAAACTTAAATCGCAAAAATGCCTTGTTTAAAAGATTTTAAATAAGGTCTTTTTTATTTTATTTTAAGGAGGTTTTAATTATGGGTACATTGAAAGAAAATTATGATATGATGTTTACTTCATACCCAGATTTAGTAAACATTGTTCAATTAAAAGAAATGTTAGGAATTGGTGTTACACTAGCTTATAGGTTAGTTAAAAACAATACTATTCCTGCTTTTAAAATTGGTAGGGAATATAAAATACCAAAAAGAAATATTATAAGTTATTTAACTAGACAGAATTAATAAACTAGATTTTAATTTACTTTTATGTTATTATCATAAATATCAATAGTAAGTTAAATTTAGACTGTTATAGAAATAGGAAGGAGTTATTTATGATAAATGTAACAGCTAGCTTACAGATAAGAAACGGTATTTATCAAGCCGTTTTAAGTTATAAGAAAAATGAAAAATGGGAAACAAAATGGAAGTCAACAGGTATAAAAGCTATAAAAGGAAATAAGAAAAAAGCAGAAAACAAAAAAGAAGAGATTAGAAAAAAGTTTCAAGAAGAAATTAATAGCGATAATATTGATAATGAAGATATACTCTTTATAGACTATATGAAAAAATGGCTAAAAATGATTTCATCAAGTGTTGAGCCAACAACCCTAAATGGCTATCAAGGTGTTATAAATGGCAGAATGACAGATTATTTTAAAAATACAAAAATAACACTACAAAATATAAAGCCAAAGCACATACAAGAATTTTACCAATATTTATTAGATGAGGGACTTTGTGGAAATACAGTTAAACATTATCACGCAAATATAAGGAAAGCCTTACAATATGCTATGAAAACAGATATTATTTTATCAAATCCTGCTGACAAAGTTGATTTACCTAAAATTGAAGAATATAAGCCAAAATTCTACACAAGTGATGAGGTTAAAATATTACTAAATGAAGTTATTGGAACTAAATTAGAAATTCCTGTAATGATAGATTGTTTTTATGGTTTTAGAAGAAGTGAAGTTATTGGGTTGAAATGGAGTGCAGTTGATTTTGAAAATGATACAATTACAATAGATCACACCATTACACAGATAAACGGAAAACTAATTATAAGGGATAAAACAAAGACAAAATCAAGTAAAAGAACTTTACCATTAGAGCCTATTGTAAAATCTTTTTTAATTGAACTAAAAGAAAAACAAGAAAAAAACAGAGAACTATGTGGAGATAGTTACAATAAAGATTATTTAGAATATATTTGTGTAGATAATTGTGGAAATATAATTAGACCAGACTATGTAACAGAAACATTTTTAAAATTACTAAAAAGAAAGAATTTAAAGATTATTCGTTTTCACGATTTAAGGCATACTTGTGCAAGTATATTATTAAAAAATGGTGCGAATATGAAAGAAATTCAAGCGTGGCTTGGTCATTCAAATTATAATACTACTGCTAATTTATATGCACATTTAGATTCAAGTAGTATAAACAATACAGGAAAAGTAATGGCAAATGTATTTGGCACAAAAAAAGAAGTAGCCATTGCCTAATTCTACTTCTAAAATATTATGTGGCTTGAACGAGAATCGAACTCGTGTCTTTGAACTGAAAAAGTTAAAATTAAATTTTTTAGATATTTTTTTAGATGTTCATAAAAAATTCAATTTTTTTGGTACAAATTATTGTTTGGTGGCTTCAAGTGGAATCGAACCACTGACACGGAGATTTTCAGTCTCCTGCTCTACCAACTGAGCTATGAAGCCATTAAAATGCACCAAAGATTTTCAGTCCTCTGCTCTACCGACTGAGCTATGAAGCCATTTTTCTTTATAGGAAGGATGCATTTAAAAAATACACTTTCCTATAAAGTAAAAAAAATGGCGACCCGGAACGGGCTCGAACCGTCGACCTCTAGCGTGACAGGCTAGCGTTCTAACCAACTGAACTACCGGGCCGTAAAAACATGGTGGTCGCTACAGGGCTCGAACCTGTGACCCCCTGCTTGTAAGGCAGATGCTCTCCCAGCTGAGCTAAGCGACCATGTCCTTTCGACGAGATTTATTATACTAATTTTTTAATCACTTGTCAAGCATATTTTTAAATTTTTTTATTTTTTTATAAAAAAATGTTGTAATATCTTTATTTTGTGTTAAAATAAGAACATAAAAAAGGAAAAAGGAGTGGATTAACATATGAAGAAAAAAATATCTTTAATTTTATTTACATTTATTACATTAATGCTTTTAATTACAAATTTATCATTAGCATCGTACAGCACAGTAACTATGACTGTTGTAGAAGAGCCTGTATGTACAATTGAATTAGGGGAAAACTCTAAATTCGAAAAAAAATTAATTGAAAAAAATTTAAACAACAAAGAAGTAACATTACAATTACAAGTAACTAATAATGAAACGTCTATAAAACCTACTGGAGAAATAATGTTAGTTCTTGACAATTCTGATAGTATGCAAAATGCGACATCAACAGGAGAAATAAGAAAAGATTTAGTATTTAAATCTGCACAAGCATTAGTTTCTAATTTATTAGAAGATAACTCTCAATTACAAATTGGAGTAGTAAGTTTCTCTACTAATACAGATGTATCTAAAGAAGCAACAATTGAAGATGCTAGTATAGTTTCTTCATTAAGTAACAGTGCAACTGAATTAAATAATGCAATCTCTAATATTGAAGCAAATGGACCTAGAACAGATTTACAAGCTGGATTATTATTAGCTAGTCAGCAATTTTCTGAAGAAGATAATAATAAATATATTATAGTTCTAACAGATGGTGTACCAAATGTTGCTATTGATTCAAATAATCCTTATTACTCAGATACTACTATTGCTCAAACAAAAGAACAATTACAAACATTAGAAAATGATGGTATTCAAATTACAACTATGCTAACAGGTATAGATGATGAGAGTTATGTACCAAATGGTGTTACAAAAAGTTTTGGAGAAATAATTGAAGAAATATTCGGAACACCAGAAAATCCAACTGTTGGAAATTTCTATTATGTAACAGATGACCAAATCAAAACTACAATTACAGATAATATTTATAATGACTTAGTACCAGTTTCTCAAACTTTAACAAATATTATTATTAAAGATTATTTTCCAGAAGAAATTATAAATAACTTTGATTTTGCATATGTAAGTGATGCAAATATTGGAAAAATTTCTGCTGAAGTAAATACTTCTGATAATTCAATTACTTGGACTATTCCAGAACTTGCAAGTGGACAAACAGCAACAGTTCAATACACATTAAAATTAAAAGAAAATTTTGATAGTAGTATTGTTGATAAAATTTTAGACACCAACGAAAAAGTTGATATAACTTATAATGATTTTGATGGTACTGAGCAAAGTAAAACATCTGATGTTACACCAAAATTAAGATTAACAGAACCACCTGCTGTTTTACCAAAAGCAGGAACTACATTATTAATTGGATTTGGTATTTTAGCTACTGGATTATTAATCTTCTCAATAACAAAACTGCTTTTGCTAAACAATAAAATGAAATATTAATAAAATTCTACACTTTACTTTATTAGAATCTATCAAAAAAGTTGTGTATGTGGTTCAATCCATATACACAACTTTTTTTACTTTATCCATTCGCTTTATTTCTATTTGCTCTTTCTCTTTCCTTAGTATCTAATATTTTCTTTCTTAATCTAATTGATTTAGGTGTAACTTCAACCAATTCATCATCTTGGATAAACTCAATAGCTTTTTCAAGTGACATTTGAATTGGTGGAACTAATCTTAGTGCATCATCTGAACCAGAAGCTCTAGTATTTGTTAAATGTTTTTCTTTACATACATTTATAGCTAAATCTTCTCCTCTTGAATTTAATCCAACAATCATACCTTCATATACTTCTACACCAGGTCCGATAAATAAATCTCCTTTATCTTGTGCATTGTATAATCCATATGTTACTGATTTTCCATTTTCAAATGCTACAATTGTTCCTCTAACACGTGCTTGGATGTCTCCTTTATATGGTTCATATGAATCAAATATATGATTCATTGTTCCTTCACCTTTTGTGTCTGTTAAGAATTCTGTTCTATATCCAATTAATCCTCTTGCTGGGATTTTAAATTCAATTTTTGTGTGTCCATCTTCAGCTGGCTCCATATTTACCATTTCTGCTTTTCTTCTACCTAATTTTTCTATAACATTTCCTACACAGTCATCTGGTACATTTACAACTAAATCTTCTATTGGTTCACATTTTACTCCATCAATTTCTTTGAATATAACTTTTGGACGAGATACTAATAATTCAAATCCTTCTCTTCTCATTGTTTCTATTAATACAGATAAGTGTAGTTCTCCTCTTCCTGACACTTCAAAAGAGTCTGGTGAATCTGTTTCTTTTACTCTTAGAGATACATTTCTTTCTAACTCTTTGAATAATCTATCTCTTATATGTCTTGATGTTATGAATTGTCCTTCTTTTCCTGCAAATGGTCCATTATTAACACTAAATGTCATAGATACTGTTGGTTCGTCAATATCTACAAATGGTATTTTTTCTGGATGATTAAAATCACAAATTGTGTCACCAATATTTATATTTGATAAACCTGCAAGCTCAATAATATCTCCTGCTTTTCCTTCTTCTACTTCTACTTTATTTAATCCAACATGAGTATAAACTTTTGCAATTCTACCTTGTGTTATTTTATCTTCTTTTCCACAGATAGCTACTGGCATTCCAAGTTTTATAACTCCTCTTTCAACTCTTCCTACTGCAATTCTTCCAACATAATCATCATAATCAATATTTGATACTAACATTTGTGCTGGTCCTTCTTCATCACAGTTTGGAGCTTTAATTGTATTTACTATTGTTTCAAATAAACAATGTAAATCTGTTGTTTCTTCATTTAGGTCCATTTTTGCAATTCCATTTTTAGCAGATGCATATACAACTGGGAAATCTAATTGTTCATCTGTTGCATCTAATTCGATAAATAATTCTATTACTTGGTCTACTACTTTTTCTGGAGTTGCTCCTGGTCTATCTATTTTGTTTATTACTACTATTGGTTTTAATCCTAAGGCCAAAGATTTCTTTAAAACTTCTCTTGTTTGTGGCATTGCTCCTTCAAAAGCATCAACTAATAAAAGTACTCCATCAACGGTTTTTAGTACTCTTTCTACTTCTCCTCCAAAGTCAGCATGTCCTGGTGTATCTACTATATTTATTTTTATGTCATTATACATAACTGATGTGTTTTTAGAAAGTATTGTTATTCCTCTTTCTCTTTCTAGTGCATTTGAGTCCATTACTCTTTCTGCAACTTGTTCGTTTTCTCTAAATACATGGCTTTGTTTAAGCATTGCATCTACTAATGTTGTTTTTCCATGGTCTACGTGTGCGATTATTGCTATGTTTCTAATTTTTGGGTTGTTCATTTTATTTCTTCCTTTCCTTGTCCATAAATTAAAACGTTTTTAGAAAAGTATTCGGATTTTTCCCTACTCCTTTCAAAAACGTCTATTTTCTCATAAAATCATATAAAATTATACACCAATTCGATATTTTTGTCAAACTATTTTGCAAGTTCAATAATCTTATCCATTATTTCTTCAGTTACTTTATCAAAAACTTCTTTATCTTTATTATTTTTGTATTTGCTGTAATCTAATGGTTCTCCATATGTAATTGTTACTTTTCTATGTTCTTTTGTTCCACCTTTAATTCCACATGGTATAACTTTTGCTCCACTTCTTACTGCAAAAAATGCAACACCATCTTTAGGTTTTTCTCCTTTTTCTAATCCATTTCTAGTTCCTTCTGGGAATAAAGCTATACAATCACCATTTTTCAATGTTTTTAGTGAAGTCTTTATTGCTGACACATCTTTTTCATCTCTTTTTACAGGGATTGCTTCAAAAGCCCATCCTAAAAATGCTAAAAATTTGTTTTTATATAATTCTTCTTTTGCTAAGAATTTCATATCTCTTTTGGCTGTTGCAACAATTAATGGTGGGTCTAGATAGCTTCTATGATTTCCACAAAAGATTAAAGCTCCATCTTTTGGAATATTTTCTAATCCTTTTATATCTGCTCTGTAATAGATTTTTAGCCATATATAGATTGCTCCTCTAACAATCCACTTTACAACTCCTTTAAATCCTTTTTTTATACCTTTCATCGAATTTTCTCCTTTTTCTAGTTTTAATAGCATTTTTTCATTATTCATAATTTTTAGTATATTATCTAGAATATTATATTCTAGTCATTTTTATTATATCAATTACTTTGTCTACAACTTCTTCAATTGTCATTTCACTTGAATCTATATAAATTGCATCCTCTGCTTTTCTTAATGGTGCAATTTCTCTGTTTGAATCTCTGTAATCTCTATCTTTTATATTTTCTAAGACCTCTTCATATGAAGTTTCAATTCCTTTTTCTTTGTTCTGTAAAACTCTTCTTCTTGCTCTTTCTTCTGGTGTTGCATCAAGATATATTTTTACATCTGCATTTGGAAATACTGTTGTTCCTATATCTCTTCCTTCCATTATTACATTTTTTCCTTCTGCAATTTTTCTTTGAATTTCTAGCAATTTGTCCCTTACAATTTTTATTGTAGAAACTGGAGATACAAAATCATTTACGTCATTTTCTCTAATTCTTTTTGTAACATCCTCTCCATTTAAAAATATTTTTCCATCTGGATACATTTCAATATTTATTTTTTCTAATATGCTTCTGATTTTATCTTCTTCATCCATTCCTACATTTTCTTTAAGCATATTTAAAGCCACACATCTAAATGTTGCTCCTGTGTCTACATTAACCAAGTTTAATTTTTCTCCAACTAATTTTGTTATTGTTCCTTTTCCAGCTCCTGCTGGTCCATCTATCGCTACTACAAATGACATATTAATTCTCCTTTTCTGGTACATATATATTTTTAGCAACTACATCTAATTCTACAACATTCATTGCAGTCAATTTTTCTATCTCTTTTCTTGCCTTTTCTTTAAAATCTTTTATTCCATCAACAACATTATATCCATACATAATAGTTACTTCCATGTATATTTTTGCGCCATCTCCATAATTTTCTACTCTTGTTTTTAATATCTTATATATTGCTGGTGTCTGTGTTGCTAAATATTCTAAAATTTGTCTAAACACTAAGTCTGATATTGTAAATTTTCCTAAATAACTAAACGTAGGTCTTATTATTGATTTTTCTGAAATGTATGGTTCTTTTCCTTTGCCTTTTGATTTGAATATTTGTAATGGGTCTAATAGATATCCTGAAAAGTCTTTTTTTATTTCAAATGTTGGTACTGGAATTACGTGTTTTCCTTCAGTTACTCTTATTCTTCTTGCTGTTTCCATTTCTTGTTTTGTTGCAACATCAGTAATATATGTTGTTTCAGATATTTCTGGTAATCCTAAATTTTCTGCAATCTTTTTCACCATTCCATCAGATGTTCCTAATATTAATATACTTTGTGGTTTATATTTTTTTAGTGCCTTTATTATTTCTTGTCTTTCTTCCTCTTCATAAAAAAGTGCATGTTTAACAGTTGCAACTTTGGTTGTTGCTTTTTTTGCTGATTCTCCGGCTACAACTTCATTATCTTTTATTAGTAATCCATCATCTATGATGAAATGTGTATTTTTTTCTCCTGCTACCATTTGTGCTCTATAGCTTTTTCCAGTTCCTGACGGTCCTACAAATGCATATACTTTGATTTTTTTCATAAATGGTAACTTTTCTTTTATATCATCTAATATCATTTTTTTCTCCTTCTTTATGTCGTATTTTACTATAAAATTTTTCTTTTTTCAAGAGGGATTAGGGGGACGGTCCTAAAAATCCCTATTTTATAAATTAGCTAAAGGTCCGTCCCTTATTCCCTAAAAACAGGGATTTTTAGGACCGTCCCCTAATCCCTGTTTAATTCTTTTCTTCTTAATTGTCCACACGCTGCATCTATGTCTGAGCCTAGCTCTCTTCTAATTGTTGCTACTATTCCATGGTCATTTAAGTAATCTCTAAATTTCATAATATTCTCATTTGAACTTTTATCAAATTTTCCATTTTCTATTTTGTTTATTGGTATTAAATTGACATGGCATAACATTCCTTTTAATAGTTTTACTAATTCTTTTGCATCTTGTAGATTATCATTATTGTCTTTTGCTAAGGCATATTCAAATGATATTCTTTTATTTGTTTTCTTTATATATTCTTTACATGCTTTCATTAGTTCTTCTAATGGGTATGCATTGTTTACTGGCATCATGCTACTTCTTTTTTCATTACTTGTTGCATGAAGAGATATGGATAGTGTACATTGTATATTTTCTTCTGCTAATTGATATATTTTTGGTACTATACCACTTGTTGATATACTTATATGTCTTGCTCCTATATTTAATCCCTTTGGATTATTTATTATTCTTATTGCGTTTACTACATTGTCATAGTTATCAAATGGTTCTCCTATTCCCATAAATACTACATTTGATATTTTTTCTCCGGTGTCTTGCTCTACTGCTATTATTTGTTCTACTATTTCTCCACTTGTTAGACTTCTTATGAAATTTATTCCTGTTGATGCACAGAATTTGCATCCCATTTTACATCCTATTTGAGATGATACACATATGCTATTTCCATGATGGTATCTCATTAGTACTGTTTCTATTGCATTTCCATCTAAAACGTCAAATAGGTATTTTATTGTTCCATCTTTTGATTCTTGTTTTTTTAATATTTTATAGTTGCACATTGTATAGTTTTCTTCTAATTTTTTTCTTAATTCTAATGACAGGTTTGTCATTTCTTCAAATGTTTTTACTTTTTCTTGATGTACCCATTTAAAGATTTGTTCTGCTCTAAATGGTTTTTCTCCTAATTCTATCATTTCTTTTTTTAGTTCTTCTAGGTTATAGTCTTTTATATTTTTCATTTTTCCTTTTATTCCTTTCTCAAAGCTCAAATTGTAATTATTTTTATCTAATTTTTGTATGTTTATCTATTATCAAACTTTTTCATTTCTTTTGGTATTACAATTTTATTAGTTTCAACTCTTTTAACCTTTAATAATTCATCTAGCCTTTGCATCATTTCATATTCTTCATGAAAAAACAAGCTAAATAAAGCATCCCTTATTTTATCGAATTTTGTTTCTTTTTTTATTACTAAACTTGTTTCCACTATTTTTTTCATAATACCACCCTATTTATGAGTATTATATATTTTATGTTTCAATTCTTCAACTTTATTACCAATGAAATTTCCTAACTATAGCTTCTTTCACATCTCTTGCACAAAGTATTAAGCATAAAATAAAATTGAGAACAGAAATACTACTTGCAACAATGCTTAAAACTGGATTATTAACCATTTTTTCTTCAATGAAAACTACTGGCAACATACTAAATAAAACGATAACTAATTGATAAATTGCATATTTAATATATTTTTTATAGCTTACAATTGTCAATACCAACATTGTTATATTTGAAATCATAATAATAATTGGAATTGAAATTTCAATTGACCAGCCTTGAAACCCTAGCTTGTAATCTATAAAAACGGTTAGCAAAGATATTGCAAGTGTTTGTATTAGCACATGTCCTGCAATATTTGTATTTTTTCTAATTGAATAGATTACTGTAATCCATACATATATAATTCCACCATTTGCTAAGGCTGCCCAAGATACATTTGGAGTTGTTAATTTGTTAATTAATATTAGTATTATTGCTAAAATTATAGATGATAACAATAATATTTTTATTAATTTTCCACTTTTATTTGCACTAATTTTCTTTGGATATATCATCTAAAACACCATTACTTTCTATTTCTACATTGATTCCTTTTTCTCTCAAGAAATTATAAAATCCCTTTTCTATGTTATTATCATTTAAGATTGATGTAAATGTAAATACCATTTTATTTTCAAATGTACAACTTGAACATTTTATTTTTTCTACATTTTCTGGTGCAATTAGCATCAAGAAATATTTTATATAGTTTTTGTATTTTCCTATAATTCCTATTCTTCCAATGTTAGAATATGTGATTGTGGTATATTTTCTAATTTCTAGGTAACTTAATCTAACTAATGGCTTTTTTAAAAATAGTGGTATAGTTTTTATAAAGAAATTAGTTCCTAGTTTTACATTTGCAGACATTGTTTTTATAATTTCTTCTTCTGCTAATTTTTCTTTAAATTCTTTTTTTACAAATTCTAATATTTTATCAAATGTGTCCAAATTGTCTTTTTGCATTTGAGCCTCTACTGTAATGTATGAAAAGAAGTTTGACATTGTTTTTGAAGGGAAATATTTCTTTAAATTTACTGGTATACATACTTTTATTGGCTTTTGTGATTTACTTTTATATCTTAAATAATTTTCTTTATATATTGAATATATCAAAACTGCTGTTAAATATTGTGTAATTGTTGCTTCTTTACCCTTGCTTAAAACTTTTAATTTATCTAAATCTATTATTTCATGTATGACGCTTTTGGCTTGTAGTGGGATGTATTTTCCTTTTAATGTATATGCTTTTTTTGCCTGACTATTTCCTTTTGCTTTTTTATCATAGTTTTTCATGTAACTATCTTCTGTGTTATATTCAGATGCATCTATTTTTCTTGCTTTTCTTTCTTCTTTTAATATTTCTGGATACATAAGTTCCAAATATGTATATACAATTTCTCTGAAAAATACATTTCCACTATTCCCATCTGTTAGAGAGTGAAATATATCTATATTTATTTTATTATTGAAATATGTTACTTTAAATAAATAACCATTATTTTTATTTGGATCTATGTAGTTACAAGGATAGTCTTTTTCTTTTTCAATTATTGGTTCTTTTGTATTTTCTTCAAAGTAGTACCAAAAAAATCCTGATTTCATTCTTACTTTAAATGCTTTATATTTTTCCAGTGTCTCTTTTACTGCTTTTTCTAGCATTTTCGGTTCTACATTTTCATTTAATACTACTGATAATCTAAAAACTGTGCTATATTTTCTACCTGCTGCTATTGGAAATATTTTAGCTGAATTGTCTAGCCTTCTCCATGCTAATTTTCTTTCTTTTTCTTTCATTATAATCCCTTCACCTTTATTGTATTTTTTTATTGATTATACTGCTATTCTTCCACTTCTTCAAGCAAGTCTTGATAACCTTTTTCATCTAATTCTTTTCCGCTATTATTATTGATAAACCAGATATGCCCTGCACCGTCATATTCTTTAATTTCTAGTTCAACATTAGATTCTTTTGCCTTTTCTTCTAAAACATGTACGTCTGGATTTAGTATATCATATGTTCCTGTAAAAATTGTTACATTTTTTAATTTTGATAAATCTCCATCTATTGGATTTACCAAGTAGCTATCTATTCCATCTTTTCCAGCATATGCAATTCCTGCAATTTTTAAAGATTCTTTGTTTAAATCTTTATCATATTTTTGTACATTATCTATTTCTGGATTTTCTAGCCTTACATCTAGCCATGGTGATATTAATATTGTTTTATATGGCATTTCTATTTTTTCTTGACTTAGTTTTTCTAATAGTGCTAAACTCATTCCTCCACCTGCTGAGTCTCCCATTAATATTAAATTAGTTGTTGGAACTTCTTCTATTATTTCTTTATATAATGGTGTAATCATTGTGAATACGTCTTTATATGTGTATTTTGGTGTTAGTGGATAATCTGGAAGTATTATTGTTGCATTTGTATCTTTCACTAATTTTTCTAAAAATCTCCAATGATTGCTACTTGTTTCTGCTACGTATGAGCCTCCATGTAGATATAGTATTACTTTTTCTGATTTTTGTTCATTTTTTGGTGTTATTATAAATACTTTTCTTCCTATAAATTCTTCAGTTTCTAAATTGCAATCTATTTGTACTTCTTCTGGTGCTTTGCTTTCGATATCCATTATCAAGAAAAATGATATGATTAGCATTATTATTGCAATTATTAATATTATGATTCCGGCTATTGTTTTTGCTATTTTCTTTTTCATTTTCTCCCTCTGTTTTTGATTTAATTTTTCACATATTTTGTATTTTTTCCACTTCCTATTATGTGTATTCTTCCTTCTCTAACCATTGAACCTAATACTGCTTCAACTGTTGTGGGACTTACATCTGGAAGAATACTACATATTTCTGCTTTAGAAATTGCTGTCAAACTATTTAAAACTGTTGCTTCTATTCTAGCTTTTTTAGTAATTTTATTACTATTTACTACATTAAATCTTTTATCCAGCTCTTTATAACATAAATATAACGTTGACAAGAAGTTTTGAATAAATGGAATATATGTATTTTGATTTGTTTCCCAATTAATAGAAGATTCTTTTAAAGATTCATAATAATATCCTTTATTGTTATTTATTTGTTCTTCAAAAGAAACATATTTTCCCGCGTCAAAATCATTTTTATATAATAAAAGTAATGATAATAATCTTGACATTCTTCCATTCTCATCCTTAAAAGGATGCATACATAGAAAATCAAGAATAACACATGGTATTAACAATAACTGATTAATGTTAGAGTTATTCTTAGCTTGTATATAGGCAAGTATAAGTTGCTCCATGGCTCTTGGTGTTTCTTCTGCTGAAATTGGTTTAAATCTAACTTTTCTATTACCGTTATTATCTTCTTCAATAATTAAATTATTATCTTTTTTATATTTTCCTCCATACTCATATCCACTATATGACATCATTATTTCATGTAATCTTAAAATAGTAGTCTCGTTAAACTCTATGTCTTTATAGTGTAAATGAATTTCATTTAGTGCATCTCTGTATCCTGCAATCTCAAATTCGTTATGATTTAATGGTTTACTACTTTGATTTACTATTGCTCTTATACGTTCATCGCTTGTAATTATACCCTCGATAGCATTTGAACTTTTTACTGATTGCACTTTTGCTATTTTTTCTAGTTCTGTAAATATTTTTTCATATTCATCTTTTCTAATCTCCGCACCAGTTTTTAATGAGTAAATCGCTCCTGTTAAATTAATTAAATTTGCTGGCAATAAACCATTATCAAGAAAAGAATAATCAAATTTTTTCATTTTTTCTTCACTCCGTTTCTGCATATATTTTATCATTTTATATGCAGAATGTCAATCTTTTCTGCATATAATTTTACTGTTTTATATGCAGAAAATTTAAATAAAGATAGAATAAACATCTATCTTTTACTTTATACCTTATTTCTTTATTGATAATATTTTATATTTCATTACACCTGCTGGTGCATTTACTTCTACTACGTTATTTTTCTTTGCTCCAAGCAATGCTTGACCTAAAGGTGACTCATTAGAAATTTTATTTTCTGCTAAGTTAACTTCTGTTGAACCAACTATTGTATACTCAATTTTTTCATCAAATTCCATATCTAGAACTTTTACTATATTTCCTATTTGTACTGTTTCTGTGTCTATATCTTTTTCATCTATGATTTTTGCATATCTTACTTTATTTTCTAATTCCGCAATTTTAGCTTCATTTTCTGCTTGTGCATTTTTAGCTTCATCATATTCAGAGTTTTCTGATAAATCTCCAAATCCTAAAGCTACTTTTATTCTATCAGCAATTTCTGCTCTTTTTTCTGTTCTTAAATAGTTTAATTCTTTTTCTAAATTATCATATCCTTCTTGTGTTAATATAACCTCTTTTTCTTCCATAGTAATGCTCCTTTCAAATAAACTTTTAATATCTTACGGCAAAAATTGAAATTTGTCAAGCAAATTCCAACTTTTTTTAATTTACATTCTATTTTATTAATTCTTTAGTTCCTTTTAGATAATCAACTCCAGAGAAAATTGTAGCTATAACCTGTATTATCATCATTATTGTAACAACAAAGTTTAGTACAAAATCCCCACCTTGTAATGTACCTGAAAAACATTCTCCAAAAGCATGTAGGTCTAAGAATGCTAAAATAATTGCAATCATTTGAGTAACAGTTTTCAATTTTCCCCATTTTGATGCAGCAATTACTTTTCCACCTTTTTCCACAGCGACTAATCTATATCCTGAAACTATAAATTCTCTTGCTAAAACTATTATTGGAATCCAAGCTGGCAGTTTTGCCATATCTACTAGCATCATCATGGCTGCAAGTACTAATATTTTATCAGCTAATGGATCAAGAAATTTACCAAATGTCGTTACTTGATTGTTTTTCCTTGCTAAATATCCATCTAGTTTATCTGTTATAGATGCTATTATAAAAATAAAATCAATTATTATATATGTTAATGGTATTCCCAAAACTTCAGTTTTTATTCCTAAAAAAGGGATTATAACCATAATTGGTACTAATATCATTCTAAATATAGTTAATTTGTTTGGTAAATTCATAACTTTTCCCCTTCTTACTACTTTATTTTAGCATTTCGATAGCCTTTTGCAATTGTGTATCTTGACTTCTATCTACATTTAATACATTTTCTACTGTGTCTGGTAATTCTACTGTTTCGTCTGGTTCTATTCCTATTCCATTTATTTCTGTTTTGTTTGGTGTCAAATATTTTTCTGTTGTGATTTTTAATCCACTTCCATCTGCCAATGTTAAAACTTCTTGTATTACACCTTTTCCATAAGTTTTAGTTCCTACAATTTTTGCTTTTCCTAAATCTTTTAAAGCTCCTGAAAGTATTTCTGATGAACTTGCTGTATTTTCATTTGTTAAAATTATAACTGGCATATTTATTATTGGATCATTTTTTGATTTTTCTACTTCTTCATTATTATCTTTGTCTACCTCATATAGTAAAACAGAATTTTTATCTGCAATATATCCTGCAATTTCTAAAGCTTCATCTACAATTCCTCCACCATTATTTCTTAAATCAATTATTAATGATGTTATTCCTTGATTTTGTAATTCTTCGAATTTTGCTTTAAATTGCTCAGCTGTTCCATCATCAAATGATGAAAATTCTATATATCCTATGTTGTTTTCTAAAACTTCTCCTTCTACTGGATTTACTGTTATATTTTCTCTTGTTATTTCAAATGTTAGAGTTTCCTCTCCTCTTAGTATTTCTAATTTTACAGTTGTCCCTTCTTCTCCTTTTATTTCATTTGAAATAGTTTGGAAGTCGTCTCCTGTATATGATTTTCCATCTACTGCTGTTATATAATCTCCTGGTAATATTCCTGCTTTTTCAGCTGGACTATTTTTTATTGGTGATAAGACCATTATTCTGTTATTTTCTGTATCTTTAACCATATATATTCCTATTCCAACAAAATTTCCCATAGTATCATCTAAATAATCTTGCATATCATCTTTTGAAATATATTCAGTATATGGGTCATTTAAACCATCAATATATCCTTTTATTGCTCCTTCTTTTAGTTTTTCTTCATCAACTTCTCCTAAATAATATTTATCAATTATATCTCTATATTTTTCTAATGTATTTGCTATTTTATCAGTATCAGATGTTGAAAATAGGCTTGTTTTTGCTAACACAGAGCCATTAGAAAAATATTGATACATTCCAAGAGATGTTAATAAAAATGTTACAAATGCTACTAAGATTACTAGCATTACTATTTTATATGTTCTACTTCTTTCTTTCTTTTGTGTTACTACTTTGTAGCCATTGTTTTTATTGTCCTCCATGTCAAATCCTTCCTTTCAAAGAATGTCTATCTAATTACAATGGACGGAATAAAATCCGTCCCCTATTTTACCTTTTCTTTTAAATAGTATGTAATTAATTTAGATATATTCTAATTTATTAAGGCAAATACTTCATTGGGTTTACTCTGCAACTGTATGTTCCTGGACTTGTTCTTACTTCAAAATGTAAGTGTGGTCCTGTTGAATTTCCTGTACTTCCAACATTCATTATTTGTTGTCCTCTAGATACATATTGTCCTTCAGATACTCTTAATGAACCTCTTTGTCCATGTGCATATAAAGTATATAATCCATTAGGATGTGCAATAATTACATGTGTACCATAACTTGTAGTTAGATTTTCAGCTGTTACAACAACTCCTTCTTGAGCTGCATAAACTGGCTGTCCATTTATTCCAGCGCTTCCAAAGTCTACTGCTCCATGATATTGCCCACTTGAATAATACATCTTTGTTGTAATAGTTGTATATCCACTTGGTACTGGATAAATAAATCCGTATGAACTAACTGAACCTCCACCTGTTGAAGTTCCTCCACTACTAGAACTTCCATTAGAGCTACTGCTTGAATTATTCTTTTTATTTGCTTCTAATTGAGCTTGTATTTCTTTTTGTTTTTTCAAAATTTGAGCATCTAATGATTTATTTGCTTCTGCTAACTCATCAATTTGTGCTTGAATAGTTTGCTCATCTTGAGTTAATTGAGAAACTTTTGCATTTTTCTCTGATTTTGTTTGCTCTAATTGTGTTGTTATACTTTGTTTTTCTGCTTTTGATGTATCTAATTCTCTTTTACTATTTTCTAAATCAGTTTTTGCTTTTTCAATTTCTTCTTTTTCTTTTTGCAAGCTATCCATTAGCTCTGTATCACTTGTTGCAAGTTCTGATATATAGAAATAATTAGATATAAAATCAACTATATTTTCAGATGATAATAATACATCTAAATATGAAGTTTCTCCTTGCTCATATGCAACAACAAGTCTTGTGTCTAATAATTCTTTTTGCTCATCATATTGAGCTTGTGCTTCTTCTATTTTTTTCTCTGATTCTTCTATTTTAGTATTTAGTTCTGATATTTTTGTATTTAACTCACTAATTTGATTTTCATAGTCTTCTATTTGAGTTGTGATGTCTTCTACCTCAGAAATAGTTTGATTTTTTTCTGCTGTTATTTCTTCTTTTTTCTGTTTATTTTCTTCTATTTTGTCTTCATTTTCTTCTTGTTGATTTTTTAAGTCGTTCACACTATCAGCTGCCATTGTTACTGGTATTTGTAGTAAAAGTATCGCTACTAAAAGTATTCCAAATGTTTTTAAAATTATTTTTTTCATAACATCTTCTCCTGTTTTTTAATTTTTCTTCTATGTTGTATTTTATCGCTTTAACTTTATTATGCCTAATTAGCCTGCGAAGTGTCTTGTGTAGTATTTTGCGTATTTAACTCTGGGTTTGATGGTACTACTCCATTTGTTATGTATGGCATAGGGTCTGTTACTTTTCCATTTATTCTTACTTCAAAATGTGCATGTGCACCTGTTGAATATCCTGTTGACCCTACTTTTAATACAACGGTTTCTCCTTTTTTCACAAAGTCTCCTACATTTACCATTATTTCAGAGCCATGTGCATATAGTGTTTGGATTCCTCCACCATGGTCTATAATTACCATGTTTCCATATGCTCCGTTGTATCCTGCTTTTACAACAATTCCGTCATTAGCAGCTACAAAACTTGCACCCATTGGTGCTCCTATGTCAACACCTGTATGTAGTTTGTATACACCTGTTATAGGATGTGTCCTCATTCCATATTTTGATGTTATTCTTGTATATCCTGGTGTTGGCCAAGCAAATACTCCTCCTATATATTGTGTATCTAGTCCTTCCATTGCTAATGCTAGTATTTCTGCGTTTACTTCTGCAAATTGTCTGTTATATTCATCTATTTGTGCTTGTATATTTTTTTCTTTATCTGATAATTTTGCTATAAAGTTTTCTCTAACTGTTTTTGTATTTTCTAATATTCTAGCTGTTTTTGTTTGATTTGCTTTTATTGTTGCTAATTGTTCTTGATTATTACTTAATTTTTCTTTTTCTAGTTCAATTTCTTTTTTTCTAAATTGTATATCTGTTAATAATTCGTTTTCGTATTTTGCAATTTCTGAAAGATAAGCATAATTTGATAGAAATTCTGCTAAGCTACTAGAGCTTAGAATTACATCTAAATAGCTTGTCTCTCCTTCTTCATACATTGCTACTAATCTTTTATCTAAAAGATTTTTTTGATTATTATATGTTTCTTCTTCTTTTTCTAATTTAGTTGATATTTCATCAATAGATGTTTGCAATTCATTTATTTGTGTATTTAATTCATCAAGCTCTGTTTGTGAGCTTTCTATTCTTTCATCTAGCTTTTGTACTTGTTGTAAATTTTCTGATAAATCAGTTTGTACATCTTCTAGCTGTCCTGTTGCTTCATTTATTTGATTTTGCAATTCTTGTTGCTTAGTTTGTAAATCTGTTGCTTGATTATTAGTGTTATTAGTGTCTTGTGTGTTTGTTGTATTTTCTTCTGCATATACATAAGAAAATATATTTAAACTACAAATCACAAAAGCTAAAACGATACATAAAATCTTACGCATAGTTTTCTCCTTTACACTTTTAAATATTTTCTCATAGAAATTACACTTCCTACTGCTCCTATACCTATTCCTAATAACATATATACAAGTATTATTGAATTAAACATGTCTGAGAATGTTACCAAACTCATATTGATTAATTGCATAAATTCTGAATTCATTAGGCTATCAGCTATGAAGTTATATGCTAGTCCTACAATTACAATTGATATTATGCTTGCAAATATTCCTATTATCATACCTTCAACTATGAATGGCCATCTAATAAATCCATTTGTCGCTCCAACATATTTCATAATAGAAATTTCTTTTCTTCTTGCATGAACTGTTAGTTTTATTGTGTTTGCAATAATAAATACTGATATGATTATTAGTAATACTAAAATTACTCCTGTTACAATTTTTATTCCATTTGCTAAATTAATTAATGTATCTACTGTTTGGTCTCTACTTTCAATATTTTTAATATGGTCAAAAGTTAGAATTTGGTCTTGCACTTCTTTGCTTAATGTTAAGTCAGATAAAGTAACAACATATGATGCTGGAAATATGTTATGTTCTTCATCATATCCTTCTAATGCTTCTGGATTATCTTTAAATCTTTCTCTCATTATTTCTAATGCGTCTTCTTTTGAAACATATTCTACTGTACTGACTCCATTTATTTGTCTTATCTTATCTCCTATTTCATCTATCTGTTCTTGTGTTGTGTCATTATTTATAAATACTTGTATTCCTTGTGCAGACTCTACTTGTGATACAAAATGATTAATATTTTCTCCTAATATTAAGAAGATTCCAAATATAATCATTGTTGCACACATTATCATAAGAGAAGCTCCAGTAGATTTTTTGTTTTTAAATACATTACTAAATCCTTCTCCAATTAAATATCCAAATATATTATATTTCACAATCATACCCACCTTTTTTATCATCTCTTATTATTTCGCCTTTACGTATATGGATAACTCTTTTTTTCATTTTGTCAACTATGTCTTTAGCATGTGTTGCTACAACTACTGTTGTTCCTCTCATATTGATATCATTCAATAGATTCATGATATCCCATGCTGTGTCTGGATCAAGGTTTCCTGTTGGCTCATCTGCAATCAACATAGATGGATTGTTTACTAATGCTCTTGCTAAAGCTACCCTTTGTTGCTCTCCTCCTGATAATTCATGAGGGTACATTTTTGCTTTTCCACTTAGTCCTACTAATGAAAGTACCATTGGGACTTGTCTTCTTATGTGTCTTGGTGTTGCTCTTACTATGTACATTGCATATGCTACATTATCATATACTGTTTTGTCTTGTAAAAGTCTGAAATCTTGGAATACAACTCCCATACTTCTTCTTAAATATGGTATACGGTTTGGTTTTAAAAATGTTGTGTCTTTTCCATTTATTATTATTCTTCCTGATGTTGGTTCTTCTTCTTTTAGTATTAATTTTATTAGTGTTGATTTTCCACTTCCTGATGATCCTACTAAAAACGCAAATTCTCCTTTATCTATAACAAAGTTTGCTCCTTTTATTGCTTTTGTTCCTGTGTCATAAGTCTTTGTTACATTTCTAAATTCTATCATTTTGTAACTCTCTCCTATCTTATATAAATAGCTTGTTTTTGCTTATGTTCTAACCTTTTTAGATGTTTTTATTTTTTCTTTTTTCAGCATAATTTTCTATTCTATCTTATAATACCAATAAAGTTTGTTTTTTGCAATACTTTTTTGGCAAAAAAATGATAGAAAATGTTGGTTTTTTTACATTTTCTATCGTTTATCTCCTTTTTTCTCTCTTTTTGAAATTTCACAAAAAATTCACATTTGAATTATTAATTATAGTATAAAAATTGTTTAGCACTATAATAAATTGTTTTTTAAAATTTTTCAATAATGTTGTCAGATACTATACCATAAAGTTTCATCAACTCCTCTGCTTTACCTGACCTGCCAAAAATATCTTTAATTCCTAATCTTATTAACTTTGCTGGATATTCTTCTGTTAATACTTCTGAAATTGCAGAGCCTAGTCCTCCAATAACATTATGATCTTCAATTGAAACTAGTTTTTTAGTTTCCTTTGCGCATTTAATAATCATTTCTTTATCTATCGGTTTGATTGAAAACATATCAACCACTCTAACATTTATTCCTTTTTCTTGTAACACTTTTTGAGCTTTTAGAGCTTCTTGCACAGTAATTCCTGTTGCAAAAATTGTTCCATCTGTTCCATCACCATGTTGCACAGCTTTTCCTATTTCAAATTTTTGATTTTCATCATAAATTTCTTCTGTCGCAAGTCTTGCTAATCTGACATATGCTGGACCATTTATTTTACTAATTTCTTTAATTATCCATTTAGTTTGGGCATCATCTGATGGAGATAGAACTGTCATATTCGGTATAGTTCTCATTAAAGATATATCTTCAATCATTTGATGTGTTGCTCCATCTTCTCCTACTGTAATTCCTGCATGTGTTGCACAAATCTTTACATTTAAATTTGGATAACAAATGCTATTTCTTATTTGGTCATAACTCCTTCCTGCTGCAAACATTGCAAATGTACTTACATATGGAATTTTTCCACAAGTTGAAAGTCCAGCAGCAGTTCCCATCATATCTGCTTCTGCAATACCAATATCAAAAAATCTATCCGGAAATTCTTTTGCAAACAGTTCTGTTTTTGTAGCTCCTGCTAAATCAGCATCAAGAACTATAACATCTTTATTTTCTTTTCCTAATTCTAGCAAAGCCTCTCCATAACTTTGTCTTGTTGCTTTTTTCATAAATATCTTTCTCCTTTCTTCGCTTGAGTTTAAGGTCCGTCCCCTAATCCCTAAAATCAGGGATTTTTAGGACCGTCCCCTAAATCCCTTTTTCTAATTCTGTGATTGCTTCTTTGTATTGTTCTTCATTTGGTGCTTTTCCATGCCATCCCACTTGGTTTTCCATGTAACTTATTCCTTTTCCTTTTATTGTTTTTGCTATTATACATGTTGGTTTGTCTTTTATATTTTTTGCTACTTCAAATGCTTTTATTATTTCTTCAATGTCATGTCCGTCTATTTTTATTATTTCAAATCCAAAACTTCTGAATTTCTCGTCTATTGGATATGGACTCATTACTTCTTCTATTGTTCCATCTATTTGTAAATTGTTATTATCTACTATTACACATAAATTATCTAATTTGTATTTACTAGATGTCATTGCTGCTTCCCATATTTGTCCTTCTTCTATTTCTCCGTCTCCTAAGATACAATATACTCTATAATCCTTTTTGTTCATTTTTCCGGCTATTGCCATTCCATTTGCTGCTGACAATCCTTGTCCTAATGATCCTGTTGTCATATCTACTCCTGGTACTTTATTTTTATCAGGATGTCCTTGTAAATAGCTATCTATTTTTCTTACTGTTTTTAGGTCTTCTATTGGAAAGTACCCTCTATTTGCAAGACAACTATATAATGCTGGCGAACAATGTCCTTTTGATAAGACTAACCTATCTCTGTCTTCCCATTTTGGTTCTTCTGGTCTTATATTCATTTCATGGAAATATAATACAGCTAAAATATCTGCCACTGAAAGTGAACCTCCCGGATGCCCTGACTGTGCATGATATACTGCTTCTATGATACCTTTTCTTATTTCAACGGCCTTTTTTGTTAATTCTTCAATATTCATTCTTTTCTCCTCCTGCTTTCCAAAAAAGTTTAGTATTTTTTCATTTTTCTAATTACATTTATATCTTACTATACTAGTCTAAAAATAGCAAGAAATTTTCTTGCTATTTTTCTCTGCTATTAAATCATAACACTCTTACTAATTCACAAATCATATTTTCTCCTGCTTTATAGTAATTTATATTATACTCTTTTTCCTCATTTTCATATATTTTACTATATAGCCTTCCTTTATTATATATACTTTCTTCTAATGGTAATTCAAATTTTGCATTGCTTTCTCCATATAACTGTTCTGTTTCTTTATATTCGTCTAAAGGACCAATATATCCTTCACATATCATTTCAAATTGTTGCAGAATATTACTTACTTGTATTATTTTATCTTCATACTTGTTTATTTTATATTCTGTCTTATATATATTTAAATTATCATAATTTCCTCGTACATAAATCATTTTTCCTTCTGTGTCTTCAGTACTTTCTCCTGCTTTAATATTTGCTTTTATTTCATATTTTTCTTTTCCTGTTATTACATATTTTGATGATATTTCTTCTTTTGTTTCTCCTAGTTCGTATTCTAGACTCTCTACATTTTCTGTATCTAATAACTCTGTTGTTAATTCGATAGTTTGCAATTGTTCTGGTTCTGTATTTTTGTTTCTATTAAATAATATTAAAGTTATTACTATTATTAATATTATTGCTATTATTATAGATGCTATTATTGTTTTTTTCTTTCTATCTGACATTTAGTTCCTCCTTAAATAACAAGTTTATATTATTGGTGTATGTTTGTTAGATTTGGAAATTTTTCTCGTAGCCATGCTTCTGTATCTGTATTTGTTATTATTTCTATGTTTGATTGTACACCTAGAAACATACCAGTCCATTCTGTTACATTTACAATATTAAAATTTTGTATATCTAAATATTGCAATTTTCCACAATTACCAAACATATTAAACATATCAACAACTTTATCAGTATAAAAATTATTTAAATCCAAATTTTTCAAACTATTACATTCATTGAACATATATTCCATAGTAGTTACATTATTTGTATTAAAATTGCTTACATCTAATTCTGTTAGTTTACTACATCTATTGAACATACTTTGCATATTCGTTACATTATCTGTTTTAAAATTTATAACATTTAAATTGGCTAGTCCACTACAA
>CALXKC010000017.1 GCA_944388775.1 uncultured Clostridia bacterium
AAATCCTTCATATTTATTTGAATACTATCTGTACCATTAAAACTATTAATTTCCAAAGTACCTACAACATCTATTTTATCACCAATTCGATAATCTTGTGCAAGTTCACCCATATTAAATCCAATAGCATTTACAATTGTATTGTTATCCTTTAATGTTAGTTTTAGATGTTTTCCTTCTGATAATGCTCTTATTGAATCTATTTTTAAATTTTTAAATGCAAATATAGGCATTTTATTGCCTTCTCCAAAAGGTTCTAATTCTTTTAGACTTTCTACCATTTCTTTATTTACTTCTGATAAGTTTATTTTTGCATCTATTTTTATAATTGGTACTATTTCATCAATTTTTTCCTCTATAGCTATTTCTTCTAATTCCTGTTTAAGTTTTTCAAGATTTTCTCTTTTTATAGTAATTCCAATAGCCATACTATGTCCACCAAATTTTTCAATGCAGTCCTCACATTTCATCAATGCATCATGCAAATCAAATCCTGGTATACTTCTTCCAGAGCCTTTTCCTAAATCATCACCTTCAAAACTTAATAAAATACTAGGTTTAAAATACATTTCTGTAATTTTTGAAGATACTATTCCAATTACTCCATGATGCCAATTTTCACCACCAACAACTATTGTTCTATTTTCATCTAAATGTTTTTCTTGAATTTGCTTTAATGCTTCTTCAAATATTGATTTTTCAGTTTCTTGTCTTACTCTGTTATGGTCATTTAATTTTCTAGCTAATTCCATTACATGATTAACATTTTTTGATAAGAATAACTCTAGAGCTTCTTCTGCAACTCCCATTCTACCACAAGCATTAATTCGTGGTGCAACCCCAAATGATATTGTATTTGAATCAATTTTGTTATATCCTGAGGTTTTTAAAATTGCCTTTAATCCTATATTTTTAGTTTGTCTAACTAACATTAATCCAAGTTTTGTAATTACTCTGTTTTCATCAACTAAAGGTACTATATCTGATATTGTACCAATACAAACTATATCCAAATATTTTAGATATTCTTCTTCAGCTGATCCTAACTTGATTGAAATTGCTTGAATCAGTTTAAATACCACACCAACTCCTGCAAGTTCTCTAAATGGATAATGACTGTCTTTTCTTTTGTTATCTATTACTGCAAATGCTTTTGGCAATTCATTTCCCGGCTCATGATGGTCTGTTACAATTGTTTGTATCCCAAGTGAATTTGCATATTCAATTTCTTCTAATCCTGAAATTCCACAATCTACTGTTATCATTAATTGACATCCATTATTATGTATTTTTTCAATTGCTTCTTTATTTAATCCATAACCCTCATTTAATCTATTGGGTATGTATGTTTCAACTTCTAGTCCTCTGTCATTTAAATAGCTTTTTAGTACTGTTATACTTGTAATTCCATCTACATCATAATCTCCATATATTGTTACTTTTTCTTGTTTTTCTATTGCTTTTATTATTCTTTCTACTGCTTTTTCCATATCATGTATTAGAAATGGATCATGAAAGTCTTTTCTTGTTGGACTTAAGAATTGTTTTATGTCTTTTTCATCTATTATATTTCTATTTGCTAATATTGTTGATAGCAGTTTGTTTAAATTGTATTTTTGTGATATTTCTTGTATTTTGTTTTCATCTGTTTCATATATTTGCCATTTTTTGTTCATTATTAAGTTCATTCCTTCCCAAATGCTCAAACCTAGGTTGGAAAAAATTGTAATTATTTTTCAACCTAATCTCCTAAAATTAAATTTTATACTATTTTATACTATTTTGTGTTTTTTTTAAAGGTTTTTTTAGGAATTTTTAATAAAATTTACCACCCTGTACAAAAAACTACGTAAAATCCCAAATTACTACCTTCCAATTTGCAAATGTAAATTTTATGTGAATTTATCTAAATCTATTGCAATAGAAAAAATCATATGGTAAAATATGGTAACAGTTTAATCTATGACATATATTGTTTATATTAAAATTTATAATAATATAAAACTATATTTATATATTTTTTCATATTAATTTTTTTCGATTTTAAATTTCAATATATCTGAATTTAACTGTAAATTTATTTCAAGGAGGCTTGCCTATGCAAGAAAATCAAATAACTAAATCTACAAATGATAAAAAATCTGAAAACTCTATTCTCTCTCCAAAGCTTGATATTGTTTTCCAAATTCTTTTTGGAGAAGTTGGAAGTGAAGAAATTACAAAAGACTTGTTAAGTACCATACTTGATGAAGAAATTAATGAAATTGATTTAAATCAAAATATAGTACTGAGAAGAAGAAATCTTAAAGATAAAATGGGTATTGTGGATGTCCTTGCTAAAATTAATAATAATGAATTTTGCAATATTGAGATGCAAGTATCAGATGATAAAGATATAATAAAAAGAATATTGTATTATTGGTCTAAACAATACTCAAAAGAACTACAAAAAGGACACCCTTATATCGACTTAAAAAGGACTATAAATGTATTAATTGCTAATTTTAAAATAGACATATTAAAAAATTTAGAATTCCACACTCAATGGAAGATAATTGAAGAAAAAGGCAGAAAAACAGTCTTGACAGATGACTTAGAATTACATATAATTGAATTACCTAAAATGAGAAATAATAAAGCTACCGGAAAAGATAAAAAGCTAATAGAATGGTTAAGTTTTTTAAATAATCCAGAAAGTAAAGAGGTGACAAATTATATGAAAAATAATGAAAGTATGAAAAAAGCAAAAGAAAAATTAAATACTATGAGTGAAGATGAAAGAATAAGGAGATTAGCAGAGCTAAGAGAAAAGGCTATTTTAGATGAATTAGAAGTGAAAGCTTATAATTATAGAAAAGGAAAAAACGATGGACTTGAACAAAAGAATAAAGAAATTGCTAAAAAAATGAAAGAAGAAGGATTAGATATTAATATTATAATCAAAATAACAAATTTAACTAAAGAAGAAATAGAAAAATTATAATTAAATATTTATTTTTTAAAATATAAAAATAAGATAATAGCTATTAATATGTAGTTATTATCTTATTTTATTTATATTGTTCTGATTTCTAAACTCCAACAATAGAGAATCCATTATCAACATGTATTATTTCACCTGTTATAGCACTAGATAAATCACTAAATAAAAATGCTGTACTATCACCAACTTGGTTAATTGTAACATTTCTATGTAATGGTGCTCTTTCTTCTACAATATCTAAAATACTTCCAAAATCTTTAATTCCTTTAGCAGATAATGTTTTAATAGGTCCAGCTGATATTCCATTAATTCTATATCCGTCTTTTCCTAAATCTCTAGATAGGTATCTAATGCTTGCTTCTAATGCTGCTTTTGCAACACCCATTACATTATATCCTTCTACTGCTTTTTCTGAACCAAAATATGTATATGCAACAATACTTGCACCTTCATTTAACATTTCTTTTTCTCTTGCCATTCTAACAATTGCAACTAAAGAATATGCGCTTACATCTTGAGCGTGTGCATATCCATCTCTTGATGTTAATATAAAGTCATTTCTTAAATCTTCTGTATTTGCATGTGCTATTGCATGTAAAATACCATCAATTTTACCATGGTCTTTTTTAATTTCTTCTAAGCATTTATCTATATCCTCATCTAAACCTACATCATTACATATATATACACTTGTTCCAGGCATATCTTTAACTAAATCTTTAACCTTTTCTACACTATCTGCTGAACAAGTACAAATAACTTCTGCTCCTTGTTCATGAGCAGATTGTACTGCTCCCCAGGCTATACTCCATTTGTTTCTTACTCCCATAATTACTACTTTCTTACCTTTTAAAATCATTTTTAAAACCTCCTACATATTTCTAAATTTTTGATATCTTTGTTCAACCAACTTTTTCTTTGGTATTTTTTCTAATTCATCAATATTTTTAATTAAATATTTCTTAATTTCTTTAATAACTTTATCAGAATCATTTTGCACGCCATCTTTCGGCTCTTTAATAATATCATCAATAATTCCAAACCTTTTCAAGTCTTCTGCTGTTGCCTTCATATCTTCTGCAGCTTCTTTTGCCTTACTTGAATCCTTATACAAAATACTTGCAAAGCCTTCTGGTGATAATATTGAATAAATTGAATTTTCAAGCATAACCACTTTATCTCCAACACCAATTGCTAAAGCTCCACCACTTGAACCTTCTCCTATAACTATACATATAATAGGAACTTCTAATTGTGACATTTCCATTATATTTCTAGCTATAGCTTCACCTTGTCCTCTTTCTTCTGCTCCTAGCCCTGGATATGCTCCTGGAGTATCTATAAAAGTTATAATTGGTCTATTAAACTTTTCAGCTTGTTTCATTAATCTTAATGCTTTTCTATATCCTTCTGGATTTGGCATGCCAAAATTTCTTTCTAAGTTTTCCTTAGCATTTTTACCTTTTTGCTCTCCAATTACTGTTACAGGCTTTCCATCTAAAGTAGCAATTCCACCAACTATAGATTTATCATCAGCAAAATTTCTATCACCATGAAATTCTATAAATTCATCAAATAGATTATTTATATAATCAAGAGCTTTTGGTCTTTCCAATTGTCTTGCAAGTTGTACTTTTTCCCATGCAGTTGTTTTTGCCATTTTTCTAATTCTCCTTTCTGTGTTTTTATTTTGTATGTAATCTTATTAACTCTGCTAGCGTTTCTTTCATGTCTTTTCTTTCTACTATTTTGTCTATAAATCCATGTTCTAGTAAAAACTCTGAACGTTGAAATCCATCTGGAAGTTTTTGTTTTATTGTTTGCTCTATAACTCTTGGTCCTGCAAATCCAATTAATGCTTTTGGTTCTGCTAAAATAATATCTCCTAAGCTTGCAAAACTTGCAGTTACACCACCTGTTGTTGGATCTGTTAAAACTGAAACATATAAAAGTCCAGCTTTATCTAATTTTGCAATTGCACTTGACGTTTTTGCCATTTGCATTAAAGATATTATTCCTTCTTGCATTCTAGCACCACCAGATACGCAAAACATTATTAGTGGTAATTCCTTTTTTATTGCAGTTTCAATTGTCAAAGTAATTCTTTCTCCTACTGCTTTTCCCATACTTCCCATTAAAAAATTACCATCCATAACTCCTAAAACTGCTTTTTCTCCTTCTATTTCACATATTCCACATTTTACAGCTTCATCAATTTTAGTTTTCTCTCTTAGACCTTCAACTTTTCTCATATATCCTTTAAATTCTAAAGGATCTGTTGTTAATATATCTTTGCCAATTTCTTTAAATGTTCCTTCGTCTGCTATTTGCTTTATTCTTCTTCTTGCTGATAATCTAAAATGTTTACCACAGTTAGGACATACACTTAAATTAGCATGTAATTCATCTTTATATATTATTTCTTTACATGCATCACATTTAACCCATTTTCCAATCATCATGTCAGCTGCTTTTTCATTTCTAACATTACTCTTTTCAGCTTCATTTACTTTTTTTACTTTGTCTATAACCAAAAGAATTCTCCTCCTTACGTACAAAGATAAAGCCATTGTACATGACTTAAATTTTGTATTTGTATTATATATTTTATTTCATTTTTTTGCAACTAGTACAAGCGGTCAAATTTTTTCGTTTCTCCAGCGTATACGACAGTTTCTTAAAATACTATAAAATTTTAAAAAATGTGAAAGGATTTTAAAATGTATCAATGTACAAAATTTAATAATCACTTAAATGTTTCTAGCAATAAAATTAAGGAGTTAAGAGAAAAAAATCACTTATCTCTTACGGATTTATCTACGAAATTAGCTTTAGTTGGAATTGATATATCAAAACCTTCATTACACAAATTAGAAAAAGGCAAACGTATTTTAAAAGATTATGAATTATATGCTTTGTCATATGTTTTTAAAGTTCCAATTGAAGAAATTTTAGGTGATTTTATTCAAGATTTTAAAAAACAAATTAATTAAATATTTAGTCAAATTTTTATTATTTTTTCATTATAAAATTTTTATAGTTTCACTTTAACTTATTTTTATATTTTTATTACCAAGTTTTAGAAATCTTATTTTTTTTATCTTATTTTTATGATTTTTCCAAACATATATATTATTAATTTTAATATTTTAAAATAATTACAAAAAACTTTAAAAAAATACATTTTTCTCTTGAATTTATTTTTGTTTTATTATAATATAAGAAAGAAATATTATGAGATTACATAGGAGGATATCAAATGCCAAGAAAAACAAAAGAACAAAATGATTTAGAATTGAAAAAAGAAGAAAATATAGAAAAAACAACAACAAAAAAAGCTGCTAAAACACCAAAAAAAGCGACTTCTACTACTACAAAAAAGAGTAGTACTACAAAGAAAAACACATCTACTACTAAAAAAGCAACTACTTCTTCTAGTAAAGCAACAACCAAAAAATCAACTTCTAGTAAAAATTCTAACAAAAAAACTACAACAGCAAAAAGCAAAACTACAACTGCTAGTTCAAGTACTAAGAAAAAAACTGCAGCATCTTCTACTAGAAAAAGAGCAGCCACCACAAAAAAAGCAACTACTACTAAAAAGTCAACTACTACAAGAAAGAAAACTGCAACTAAGAAAACTTCTAACAAAAAAGAAAAAGTTGAAGTTGTTGAATATTATGACCTACCATACAGATACAATCAAACAGTTGTAAAAGTATTGGCACAAACTCCTACAAATCTATTTATCTACTGGGATATATCAGATAAAGATAGAAAGAATTTTGAAAAAAAATATGGAGAACATTTCTTTGAAAATACTAGACCAGTATTAATTGTTCACAATGATACAATTGGTTATAGTTTTGAAGTTGAAATAAATGATTTTGCAAACAGTTGGTATTTAAATGTTGCCGACAGTAAATGTGATTATCGTATTGAATTAGGAAGAAGACCAATAACTAAAACACAAGAAATTCAAGATGATTATATTTATGTATCTACTTCTAATGAAATAGAATCACCTAATGACCATATCTTATTTAATAAAGAACAAAAAATGGTTTATTTTAAAAATGTAAAAACAGGAGAGCAAATATCAAAACCTATTTCTTCTATTTCATTTATTAGAAATATGGGCAAAATTTACAATATTTATGATTTATATAAAGAACTATATCAAAATGAAAGCATAGAAGAATTATATGATTTATCTAATCCATCTTCTGGGAATCCTTCATCACGGTAGTCTTTCTTCAAGATTTTAACTTTAACAATTAGGACTTTAGAGCAAAGTCTCTAAAGTTTCTTTTAAATTATATAGAAACATTAATATAAAACAAAGGAGATTTTACAATGCAAGAGAAAAAAGGTTATGTAAGTTTTGTTTTACATGCTCACCTTCCTTTTATACATCATCCTGAAAGTGATGATTACTTAGAGGAATCATGGTTATATGAGGCAATTTCTGAAACTTATATTCCACTATTAACAATTTTTCAAAAATTAGTAGATGAAGGTGTCAATTTTAGAGTTACAATGTCTATGACTCCCCCACTACTTTCAATGTTAGATAATAAATTATTACAAAAAAAATACATAAACTATTTAAAACAACATATTGAGCTATCTAAAAAAGAAATCAAAAGAACTGCTGGTGATGAGAGATTAAATAAACTTTCTCATTACTATTTTGATAGATATTCAAATGATTTACATTTATTTAAAGATGTTTATAAATGTAATTTGATAGCAGCTTTTAAACATTTTCAAGATATTGGAGTTTTAGAAATTATTACATGTGGAGCTACACATGGTTATTTTCCAATTTTATATGTAAATGAGAAAACTGTAAAAGCCCAAATAGCTGTTGGAGTTCAAACATATGAAAGATATTTTGGAAGAAAACCTCGTGGAATTTGGCTTCCTGAATGTGGATATGTTCCAGAGGCTGATAAATATTTAAAAGAATTTGGAATTGATTATATAATTACAGAAACACATGGGATTTTATATGCAGACCCAACCCCTATTTATGGTACTTATGCTCCAATAGTTTCTCCTCAAGGAGTTATTGCATTTGGACGTGATATGGAATCTTCAAGACAAGTTTGGAGTTCTATAAACGGTTATCCAGGAGACTTTAATTATAGAGAATTTTACCGTGATATTGGTTATGATGCAGACTATGATTATATAAAACCATATATTGCACATAATGGTGTACGTGTCCATACAGGAATTAAATATTATAGAATTACTGGAAAAACCGAATTTAAAGATTACTATAATCTTCAATGGGCTAAAGATTCTGCCGAAAGACAAGCAGGTCACTTTTTTGATAGTAGAAATGCTCAAATTGAAAATTTATCAAAATATATGGATACACCTCCAATTATCCTTTGTCCTTATGATGCTGAACTTTATGGACATTGGTGGTATGAAGGTCCTTATTGGTTATATGTTTTATTTAAGAAAATTTATTATGATGATTGTAATTTTGAATTAATTACACCTTCAGAATTTATAGATAAATATCCAAATATGCAAGTTGCAACTCCTTGTCGTTCTAGTTGGGGCGCTAATGGATATAGCGAAGTATGGCTAAATCCAACAAATGACTATGTTCATAGACATTTACATGTTGCAGGTGATAGAATGTGTGAACTTGCAAATCTTTATCCAAATGCAAAAGGATTAAAGAAAAAAGCATTAAATCAATGTGCAAGAGAATTATTACTTGCTCAAAGTAGTGATTGGTTATTTATTATAACAAATGGTACTATGGTTGATTATGCTAAAAAGAGAATTAAAGACCATATTGGAAGATTTACTAAGTTATATTATCAAATAAAAAATGATGAAATTGATGAAGATTTTTTAAAGGACATATCTAAAAAAGATTGTGTTTTTCCAGACATAGATTATAGAATTTATGGCTAATGTCCATTTGGGGACGTTTCCGTTTGGACATTTTTGTCCATTCTGGGACAGTTCTCTTTTTTTATTGCACTGATGTGTCCCTAAATGGACTTTTTTGTCCAAATTGAAACGTCCCCAAATGGACAATTTTCTTTTCTAATAATTTAGCATATTATAATGTATAAGTTTTTTACATTTAGTAGATACTAAATTTATTAGAAAGGGGATTTTTATGAAGTCACTATGCATTAAAACAAATGATTCTAATGTTATTTCGTATCTATTAAATGAATTAAAATATAGTAAATTAGAAAATATCTATTTTTCCGAAAATCAATTTAAACATTATAAAAATGTAATAATACATTACTTAGGTAATGATTTTGCCTCTTTTTATTCAAAAATCTCTTCTATTCTTTCCTTTTTAGTAATAGATGAATTAGAAGAAGATTTTTTGAAGCATATTCTACTACAGAATTATTTTTATTTTACTAGTAAGGAAAGAGAACAAATTCTTTCTTTCTGTTTTGATATTTTTGCTGATGACTATATTAATTGCTTTGATAAAAAATTTCAAATATTATATAATGGTTTTTATGATTTTATAAAAGATAATAAGGTTCTTTATTTAGATGGATTTATTTATTTTAGATTAAAAGCATATTTTTCAATTTTAGATGATACTGTAAATAATGCTGTAAATCATTTTCTAATTGAAAAAGAATATCTAGAATTTGTGTCTTTATTAAAATTATATATAAATTCTCAAGATTCTACATGTGAAGTCGTACATCTAGTTTATTCTTCATCAGAATCAATTTTATTAGATAAGGATAAAAATATTATTGCTCCAGATAGTGATATTTTTAATGCCAAATATTTAAGTGATATTTCTTTTTCTTCGAATGATTTTACTTTAAATTCATTATTAAATTTAGTTCCTAGAAAGATTTATATTCATTTAATTGACAATAAGATTGATGAATTTATACAGACTTTAGAATTAGTATTTGAAAATAGAGTTAATTTATGTACTGATTGTAATATTTGTGAATTTTATAAAAATTCTAGTATTGATAATATATTAAAAAATATGCAAAACAACTCACGAACTTTATAGTTTGCGAGTTGTTATTTTTTGGTGGGCAGGGAAGGATTCGAACCTTCGTACTCAAATGAGAACAGATTTACAGTCTGCCGCCTTTAGCCACTCGGCCACCTACCCAAATATAAATAAAAATGGTGCTCCCTCAAGGATTCGAACCTTGGACCCACCGGTTATGAGCCGGTTGCTCTGACCAACTGAGCTAAGGGAGCATCTATGCTTCTCTATTAAGCACATTTAGAAGTATAAACTATTTTAAAACAAAAGTCAATACTTTTTATAAAATTTTTTTCTTTTTTAAGAAGAAAAATTTACATAAAAGTATTTCTTTTTTTCCAAAACTATGATATAATAGTAATAGTTGGAATTCAAAGGAGGAAAAATAATATGTGGCAAATTTGGTTAATTATTGCAGGAGTATGCTTAGTAATAGAAATAATGACAACAGGATTCTTAGTATTCTGGCTTGCAATAGGAGCATTAGTATCAATGATAGTTAGTCTATTTACTGATAGTATACTAATTCAAACAGCAGTGTTTGTTATATCATCTGCAATATTAATTTTTGCAACAAAACCATTTGTTAAGAAATTTGCAAAAACAAAAGATGTAAAAACAAATGCATTTTCAATTATCGGACAAAATGGAATTGTTACAAAAGAAATTGACTCAATTAATGCAAAGGGTCAAGTAAAAATAGACGGTGAAACTTGGAGTGCAGTAGGAAAAGACGATATGGATATTCCAAAAGGAACTGAAGTTGAGGTATTAGAAATTAAAGGTGTTAAAGCAGTTGTCACACCTATAAAAAAATAGATTTAAGGAGGATAAAATTATGTGGTTTTTATTAGTTTTACTTGTTATTATTTTAATAATAGCATTCATGTCAATCAAAATAGTTAAACAATCTGAGGTATATATAATTGAAAGATTAGGTAAATTCTATAAAGTAGCTGATGCAGGTCTTACAATTATAATTCCATTTTTAGATCATGTTAGAAGTGTAGTTAGCTTAAAACAACAAACAATGGACGTACCACCTCAAGGAGTTATTACTAAAGATAATGTTACAATTACAATAGATACTGTTGTTTTCTATCAAATAACAGATCCAGCAAAAGCAGTTTATGAAATTCAAAGTTTGAAAAAAGGTATCGAATACTTAGCTATTACAACAATTCGTGATATCATTGGTAAAATGGACTTAGACGAAACATTCAGTTCAAGAGATGGTATCAATAATCAATTAAGAGTTGTATTAGATGAAGCAACTGATAGATGGGGATGTAAAATAGACAGAGTTGAAATCAAAGACATTACACCACCAGCAGACATTAGAGATGCAATGGAAAAAGAAATGAATGCAGAAAGAAATAAAAGAGCTATGATTCTAGAATCTGAGGCTCAAAGACAATCAGCAATCACTATTGCAGAAGGTAAAAAACAAGCTGCTATTTTAGAAGCTGAAGCTGATAAAGAAGCTCAAATAAGAAGAGCTACTGGTGAGGCTCAAGCAATTAGAGAAGTAGCAGAAGCTAAAGCCAAAGAAATTCAAATGGTTTATGATGCTATCAAGAAAGCTAACCCTGATGATAAATTAGTTCAATTAAAATCTTTAGAAGCTTTAGAGGAAGTTGCTAAAGGTGATGCGAATAAAGTATTTATTCCTTTCGAAGCAACAAGTGCTTTAGGTGCTTTAGGTGCTATGAAAGAAGTTGTAAGTGAAAAAGATAAATAACGTCCATTTGGGGACGTTTCTTTTTGGACAAAAATGTCCAAACGGAAACGTCCCTAAATGGACATTTTCACTAATCCAACAAATAAAGGTGCTGGCTTATTTGGTCTTGATTTTAACTCTGGGTGGAATTGCCCTGCTATAAAATATGGATGTGTTTTTTTATCTAATTCTACCATCTCAACTAATAATCCATCAGGTGATGTTCCTGAAATTTTCATTCCTGCTTTTTCTATTTGTTCTCTATAATCATTATTAAACTCATAACGATGTCTATGTCTTTCTGAAATCTCTTCTTCTCCATAAATTTCTTTTGCTAAAGTATTATCTTTTATTATACATGGATATGCTCCTAAACGCATTGTTCCACCTTTTTTCTTAATTTCTTTTTGTTCTTCCATTATATGAATTACTTGATTTGGAGTTTCTTTATTAAATTCTTCTGAATCTGCATCTTTAATACCTAAAACATCTCGTGCAAATTCTACAACTGCCATTTGCATTCCTAAACATATTCCTAAAAATGGAATCTTATTTTCTCTTACATATTTAACAGTTTCTATCATGCCATTAATTCCTCTATCTCCAAAACCACCTGGTATTACAACTCCATCAATTCCTTGTAATTGTTCTTTTACATTATCTCTTGTTATTTTTTCAGAGTCAATTAATTTTACTTTTACCTTAACATGATTTGCAAATCCTGCATGATATAGACTTTCTATAACAGAAATATATGAATCTTCTAATTTTACATATTTTCCTACTAATCCAATTGTGACAACTTTACTATCATCTATACTTCTGATATCTTCTATCATTTTTTCCCATTGTGAGTTATCTGGAATATAATTGTCTAATTTCAAATGATTACATACTTCTCTTGCTAATCCTTCTTTTTCAAGCATTAAAGGTACTGCATACAGACAATCTGCTGTTTTATTTTGGATTACACTTGTTTTTCTAACATTACAAAATAATGATAATTTTTCTCTAATATTTTCTGGTATATCTTGTTCTGTTCTACAAACTAAAATATTAGGTTTTATACCCAAACTTTGCAATTCCTTTACAGAATGTTGTGTTGGTTTAGATTTTATCTCATTTGAACCAAAGATATATGGTAATAATGTTACATGTATATATAAAACATCTTCCGGATTTTTTTCAAGACCCACTTGTCTAATTGCTTCAATAATTGATAATCCTTCAATATCTCCTACTGTTCCACCAACTTCTGTTATTACAATATCTGTATCTGTTTCTTCAAATCCATATATTTTTTCTTTTATTTCATTTGTAATATGTGGGATTACTTGTACTGTTTTTCCTAAATAATCTCCTCTTCTTTCTTTTTCAATTACACTTTGATATATTTTTCCCATTGTGACGCTTGAGTTATGTGTTAGATTTTCGTCTATAAATCTTTCATAATGTCCTAAATCTAAGTCTGTTTCTGCCCCGTCATCTGTTACAAACACTTCTCCATGTTCATATGGATTCATTGTTCCTGGGTCTACATTGATATATGGATCGAATTTTTGTATTGTTACTTTATACCCCCTATTTTTTAGTAACCTTCCTAATGATGCTGCTGTTATTCCTTTTCCTAGTCCTGATACTACTCCTCCTGTTACAAATATGTACTTTGTGTTCATTTTTTCCTCCTATTCCAAAAAACAAAAAAGATTTAAAAAATTCAAACCCGAAAAGTTTGGTTTTTTTTAAATCTACTAATAGTTTATCACTTTTTTTGATGTTTTACAATAGCTTAGATAAAAATATTTAAAATTTTGTGATATGTGCATATTAAATTCAATTTGTATTTTAAGATTTTTGTGGTATACTAACAATATAAATAAAATATTGTTAATAAAATTATAAAGGAGGAATTTTAATGCCAACACCACATAATGAAGCAAAATTAGGAGAAATTGCAAAAACAGTGATAATGCCAGGAGATCCGCTTAGAGCAAAATATATAGCAGAGAACTTTTTAGAAAATGCAAAATTAGTAAACCAAGTTAGAGAGATTTTTGCATATACTGGAACTTACAAAGGAAACGAAGTTACTGTGATGGCTTCCGGAATGGGTATGCCAAGTATGGGAATTTATTGTTACGAATTATATAAGTTTTATGATGTTGAAAATATAATTAGAATTGGCTCTTGTGGAGCATATAAACCAGAATTAAAATTATTTGATATTATTCTTGCAGATAAAGTATATAGTGAATCAAATTTTGCATTGGCACTAAATAATGAAGTTTGTCACATTGTTAACTCAAACTATGATTTAAATAATGCAATAAAACTTGCATCTGAGAAAAATGCAATACCTATTACAATTGGCAATACAGTTTGTACAGATTTCTTTGATGTATATATGGAAGATTTCGATAAATTTCTTAACAGAATACCTAAAGATATTAATCCAATTGCTGCTGAAATGGAGGCTTTTTCATTATTTTATGTTGCCAAGTATTTGGATAAAAAAGCTGCTTGTTTAATGTCAGTTGTTGATGTCGCAAATTCTAGTAGTAAAAAGGCTTCTGCAACTGCTGAAGAACGTGAAACTGGTCTTAATAAAATGATTACTCTTGCTTTGGAAAGTTTGGAAAATTTGTAAATTGTACTGTTTGAAACTTATCAACTTTATAAAATACTCCAAAAGATTAAAATTTAATTAAATCTTTTGGAGCTACTTCTTTATTAAACGTAAACTCTTTCCTTAATTTTATTTTAAAATTTGTTCTTTTGATAATCCTGTAATTCTCATTATAAAATCAATATCCACTTTTTCATTTAGCATTTTTTTAGCTATATATTTTAAAGTTTCTCTTCTTCCTTCTCTTCTACCTTTTCTTATTAGAGCCTTATTTTCATTTTCAATCATTTCTAATATCATATCATTCTCTCCTTTCTTTTTTGCTATTTCTTTTATTAATTTATCAGTGTAATTTTTGCCTAACTTTTTATTGTAAATAAACTTAATTATACTTTCTAATAATTTAATATTTTTTTCATTAGTCTCTATTTCAATTACTTTTTTCAAATTATTATACAATTCTTCTGTTGTTTTCATTCTTTCTAATAGCATTAATTTTGAAATAAAGAATTTATCTTCAAGTAATTCTTCATCAGTATAAGTATTATTGTCTATTATGTAATAATTTCCTAACCTAAAACTCTCTAATCTATTTAATTTTTTTCTACAATCTTGTATATATCCTGCTACATTCCACTTTTTTCTTCCTGTATAAATTACTATTGGTATTATTATTGGCATTTCTGCATCTTTTTTTAATATCACATTATGATTTTCTGCTGTTTTCATTATTTCAATTTCATAATCTAATATTCTTTTGGGCATCTTATAATCTATTTTACTTTGATGTTCAATTAATACAAATATCTTTTTATTTTTTATTTTATATACAACATCTGATTCTTGATTTTTAAATTCTTCACTTATAAAACTACTACTATATTTTTCTAAGTTTTCTCCGTTTTAATTCATACTCTATATCAATCCTTTCATTTAAAAATTTTGCAACTTCTTCTTCATTATCTAATCCTAATCTAAATATCTTGTCATGCGGATTATTTACTTCATATTTATATTCAGTTGACTGATCGTTTAATTGCATAATTATTTCATTTTCTTTTTCTACTGTATAGAAAACATTAATTTTTAATGTTTTTCTTGACTTACTTTTTTCTATAGCTTCTAATAATCTATATTGCAAATAATCATTGTATGTAAATATTTTCAGTTCTCTTCACCTCCTATTTTAAGTCGATTTGTTTTATAAATCAACTTTTATTTTATAGTAAATTTATTGATTTTATTAATTATTCTCCTGTTTTCTCCTCCTTTCTTACTTTTTCTTTGTTTTTATTTTTTTGAATTTTATCGAAAAAATTATTTGATTTAAAATATGAATTGAAACATCTATATTCTAACATATAATTTTGCAAATTACAATATTTTCCATTATTTTTGTTAAAATATATAAAAAAGCTAGTAAACTTTTAGTCTTGTTTTATATTAAACTAAAGTTTATTAGCTTTTTTACTTAAATATATTTAAAACCTTATAACTTTTTAATTTATCTAACCGAAAAATCCACGTTTCTTAATTGGAGGTTGTTCATTCATAGTCTTAGCCAATTGAACTAACAATTCACGTTGTTCTTTTGTTAGTCTTTTTGGAGTTTGTACTTTTACGGTAAATACGAAGTCACCTGTACTACTTGAATTTACAGATTTAAATCCTTTATTTCTAATTACAAACTTAGTTCCTGTTTGAGTTCCATCAGGTATTTTGTAAACTACTTTTGTTCCATCTACCATTGGTATCTCTAAATCTGCACCTAATGTTGCTTGTGTAATTGTAATTGGCACTTCGCACATAACATTGTTTCCACTTCTTGTAAAGATACTATGTTTCTTTATTCTAACTGTAATATATAAATCACCTTTTGGTCCGCCTTTTTCTCCTGGTTCGCCTTCTCCTCTTAATACTACTGTTTGATTATCATCAATACCTGCTGGTATTTTTACTTTAATTCTTGGTTGTTTACGTACTGTACCATTACCATGACAAACTTCACAAGGTTCTTTTATTATTTCACCTGTACCATGACAAACTGTACAAGTTCTTCTTGTTTGCATCTGTCCAAGTATTGTATTTTGAACTTGAGTAACTTGACCTGTACCATTACATGTTGTACATTTTGTAACTGATGTACCTGGTTTTGCTCCTGTACCATGGCAGTTATCACATGTTTCATTTCTTGTTACAGTTATTTCTTTTTCTACTCCTGAATATGCTTGTTCAAAAGTAATTTCCATTCTTAAATTTAAATCTGCACCTTTTCTTGGTCCGTTTTGTTTTCTACTAGAACTTCTACCTCCAAAACCCCCACCAAAAAATGAAGAAAATATATCTCCTAAATCTCCAAAATCGTCAAATCCATTAAATCCTGAACTACTATATGAATAATATCCACCTTGGCCAAATGGTCCTTGACCGCTACCACCACCAAAGCCTTGTGGTCCATCAGGTCCAAATTGGTCATACATTCTTCTTTTTTGTGGGTCAGATAATGTTTCATATGCTTCATTTACTTCTTTGAATTTTTCCTCTGCTTCTTTTTTATTATCTGGATTTGCATCTGGATGATATTTTTTTGCAAGTTTACGATACGCTTTTTTTAATTCTTCATCAGTTGCATTTTTATTTACTCCTAAAACTTCATAATAATCTCTTTTTGCTGCCATTATTTTTCCTCCTTAGGAATGCCGGGATTAAGGGGACGGTCCTAAAAATCCCTGCTTTTAGGGATTTTTAGGACCGTCCCCTAATCCCTCTTTTCTATTTTTTATCTCCGTAATCTTCTACTTTATAATCTGCATCATATACATTTCCGTCATTTTCTGCTGTTCCATTATTATCAGCTTGTGCACCATTTGCTGCATTTGGATCAACTCCTGCTCCTTGAGCACCGTTTGGATTTGCATTTTTATATAATTGTTCTGACATATCATAGAATACTTTTGTTAGTTTTTCTGTTGCTTCTTTGATTTTTGCAGTATCGTTTGTTTCTAATGCTTTCTTAGTATTATCTATTTCAGTTTCAACTTTAGCTTTTTCTTCTCCACTTATTTTATCTCCCAAGTCTTTTAATGTTTTTTCACTGTTATAGATTAAACTTTCAGCATTATTTTTAACTTCGATTTCTTCTTTTCTCTTTTTATCTTCTTCTGCGTGTGCTTCAGCATCTTTTACAGCTTTATCGATATCTTCATCTGTAAGGTTAGTTGAAGCTGTTATTGATACATTTTGTTCATTTCCTGTTGCCATATCTTTTGCAGATACGTGAACAATTCCGTTTGCATCTATATCAAATGTTACTTCAATTTGAGGTACTCCTCTTGGTGCTGCTGGAATTCCTGTTAATTGGAATCTTCCTAATGTTTTGTTATATGCAGCCATTTCTCTTTCACCTTGTAATACGTGAACTTCAACTGATGTTTGACCATCTGCTGCTGTTGAGAATATTTGTGATTTTTTAGTTGGTATTGTTGTATTTCTTTCAATTAATTTTGTAAATACTCCACCATATGTTTCAATACCTAATGATAATGGTGTTACATCTAATAATACTAAGTCTTTAACATCTCCTGATAAAACACCACCTTGAATAGCTGCACCAATTGCAACACATTCATCTGGGTTAATTCCTTTATCTGGCTCTTTTCCTGTTATTCTCTTAACTTCTTCTTGTACAGCTGGAACTCTTGTTGAACCACCTACTAATAATACTTTATGAATATCATTTGCTGTTAATCCTGCATCTTTTAATGCTTGATTTACAGGTCCTGATGTTGATTCCACTAAATCATGAATTAATTCTTCAAATTTAGCTCTTGTAAGTGTTACATCTAAGTGTTTTGGTCCTGTGCTATCTGCTGTAATGAATGGTAAGTTAATTTGTGTTTGTTGAACACCTGATAATTCTATTTTAGCTTTTTCTGCTGCTTCTTTTAATCTTTGCATTGCCATTTTATCTTGTTTTAAATCAATTCCATTTGATTTTTTAAATTCATCTACTAAATAATTAATTATTGCTTCATCAAAGTCATCTCCTCCTAGATGTGTGTTACCATTTGTAGCTAAAACTTCAAATACTCCATCACCAATATCTAGGATAGATACATCAAATGTTCCTCCACCTAAATCATAAATCATGATTTTTTGGTCTTGTTCTTTATCCATACCATAAGCTAAAGCTGCTGCTGTTGGTTCATTTATAATTCTTAATACTTCTAGTCCTGCAATTTTTCCAGCATCTTTTGTTGCTTGTCTTTGGCTATCACTAAAGTAAGCTGGTACTGTAATAACTGCTTGTGTTACTTTTTGTCCTAAATAATTCTCAGCATCTGTTTTTAGTTTTTGTAATATCATTGCTGAAATTTCTTGTGGAGAGAATTTTTCTCCATCTATATCTACTTTTTCATTTGTTCCCATTTTTCTTTTTATAGATATAACAGTATTTTCTGGATTTGTTACTGCTTGACGTTTTGCAATTTGTCCAACTAGTCTTTCACCATTTTTAGAGAATGCAACTACTGATGGAGTTGTTCTATTTCCCTCTGCATTTGGTATAACTACTGGTTCTCCTCCTTCCATAACTGCTACACATGAGTTTGTTGTTCCTAAGTCAATTCCTATAATTTTTCCCATTTTTATTCATCCTTTCCTTACTGTTTTTTTTGGATGGGGTCAAAAAACAGTTTTTATTTTATTTTTATGCTTCTCTCCCCATCAGCGAAGCTATTTATATATAAAATTAATAACTAAATTTTTTATAGTAGTCCTATTGCTAGATATCCACCTAATAATATAGTTGCAACATATTTTATTGCTATATCTACTACCACAGCTATTATTACAAATGGTACTCTTTCCAAAAGATAACGATTATTTAATTTGTCTAATATAAGTATTACTATCAGTCCTATTACAAAAAATGCTCCAAATGTTAATAATACCATTAATATTGATATATATCCCATCAATAGCATTGATATGAATAGTTCTATTTCCATTCCAACTGCATAGATTAATACTTTTTTTAAATACCCTATATTTTTATCCATAGCAGAATATATGATGCAAAATATTGCTATATCTAACAGTATTCCTAGTATTCTTATCATTTTTATTCCCCTTTTAATTTGCTACTACAACCATTGAATGTCTAATTACTCTATTTCCTATTTTATATCCTTTTCTATATTCTTGTACAATTTCTTTTTCGCCTTTTGTATCATCTTGAACACTACTTACTGCTTCATGCAAGCTTGGGTCAAAAGTTTCTCCAACTGCTTTAATTTCCTCTATACCTTTTGATGTCAAAACATCTTTGAATTGTTTTAATACTAATTCTACACCTTGTTTATAACTTTCATCTTTTGTTTCTACTTTAGCTGCATTTTCCAAGTTATCAACAACTGGTAAAATCACTTCTATTACATCAGAAAGAATTGAATTGTATAATCCTTCTCTTTCTTTTGCACTTCTTTTTTTGAAGTTTTCAAATTCTGCTAAAATTCTTTTATATCTGTCATCTAATTCATCATAATCTTGTTTTGGAACTACTTCCTTAGTTTTATTTTTTTCCTCTTTAGATTCATTTTTCTTTGATTCATCTTTTTCTGTTTTGTTTACTTCTTTTTCAACATCATTTTCTAAAATTTCCTTATCTGCCATTTGTACCACCTTTCTACATCTCTTTTAATTTCTTATTAATATACTTCATAACAGAAATAACCTTTGAATAATCCATCCTCTTAGGACCTATAATACCAATAGTACCTAAATCCTTTCCATTAACCTTATGTTTAAAAGTTACAACACTAAAATCTTTCAATTCATCCTGCTTATTTTCATCACCAATATACACATTAATATCTTCTGCAAAACCAGAATTTAGCATATCTGCAACCACTTCTTTTGTATCCAAAATATTAACAAAGTTTTTTGCTACTTCCAAGCTATTGAATTCAGGTAAATCAAAAGATTTATTTGCACCTTCTAAATATATATTTTCATCTTCTTGTATAACCTTTTTCAATTGTTCTATTACTGGTTTTATAACATTTACACTATATGTCATTTCATCATATAAATAATCTTCTAATGGTCTATCAATTGTTTCTATTGGTTGTCCTTTTAGTTTATTATTAAACATATAATTCATTGTTTCAATCTGTTTTTGTGTTACATCTTCATCAAATTTTATAATTGTTTCTTTAACTAAACCTGTATCAGTTAAAATTACAGCCATCATCATCCTTGAACCTAATAAAACAAATTTAATATCTTCTATTATTTGATTAGATGTTTTTGGTCCTATTGAAACTGCAGTATAATGTGTAACTTCTGAAATCGTATTCGCAGTTATTTTTGTTAAATCTTCGATTTCATTTACTTTTGTTTCTAACTTTGAACTAATATATTTAATTTCTTCTAAGCTAATATCTTTATCATTTAAAAGTTCATCAACATAGTACCTGTATCCTTTTTCTGAGGGAACTCTTCCACTTGATGTATGTGTTTTGTCCAAATATCCATTTTTCTCTAATTCAGCCATTTCATTTCTTATTGTTGCACTACTACAATTAAGTCCGTGATTTGTTGTTAAGGCATTTGAACTTACTGGCTCTGCAGTGTTTATGTATTCCTCTACTATTGCCTGTAAAACTTTTTTCTTTCTATCATCTAACAATTTTTTCACCTCTTTAGATTTATAATTGTTAGTTTGTTTTAGCACTCTTTACTATTGTTTGCTAACTTCCTATATATTATACCCATTTTTAGCACTTGTCAATACTTTTTGCTAATTTTATTTGTGAATTTTTTGTGAAATTTCTTTCATTAAAAAGATGTGTCCCAAAAAGGACATTTTTGTCCCATTAGGGACGTTTCTTTTTGGACATTTTTGTCCACATGGAAACGTCCCCAATGGGACATCACACGATATATTCAATTTTATTATTTGGAAAATATTTTTGCATTTGCTCTCTTAAAAATATTTCTCCATCTTTTCTTATATCATTTTTATACATATACTTTCCTCTGCCTCTACCTATCATCATTTCTTTGCTATATAAGTTTATGGCATTTGGAAATGCTTCTTCATTTATTTTTGTATGAACAAAGCTATATGTCATAAATATTATTTCGAAAAATGCATCTTTTTTTACCTTTTCTGATAGCTCTTGACTTAATCTTTGTATTAATTCTAAATATAATTCTTTCCAATTTTCTACTAATATTACTGGTGCTATTAATATTCCCACTTTATATCCCGCTTCTTTTAATTTGTTTATTGCTTCTATTCTACCTTTTAATCTTGATGTTCCAAATTCTACTTTATTTATTATTTCTTCTGGATTCACACTAACTCTAACTGTAACCTTCCCTTTATGGTCTAATGATAATATATCATCTACCATATCGAATTTTGTCGGAAAGGTTAGATGTCCTTTTTCCACATCTTTAAAATTTTCTATCGTCCAAGTAAGATTTCCTGTTATTGTATTCTCTAATATTAAGTCACTATTACTTCCTATTTCGAATGTCAGTTCCTTTTCTGATTTATTTGCTGTTTTTATTATTTTTTCTAACATTTGCTCTCTATTTACAAATAGTCTTAAATATGCACATTTATTATAGTTACAGACTAAATAGCAATACATACATGACGCTGTACAGCCTGATGATGTGTATGGTACTAAATAGTCTGATGTTTTATGGTTTTCTACAAATTTATGTGTTTTTCTTACTCCAATAATTAAATTTTGTTTCATATATGGAAATTCTTTATTTTCTTTTTTTCTCATTTCTTCTATATTATTGTGATTTTCTATTTCTACTTTAGGTACATCTTCATATTGCTTCATCAACTGTTTTCCTAATGGGTATTCTAAAATTTCTTTTTCATAGTAAATTGCTTTTGGTTTAAACATTTTTAACCCTTTCTTTTATTTCTCTATATAATCTAAATTTTTCATATTTCTATTTTGCCATCATTTGTTTTAACATCCATAGCTTTTTGATATAATCTGAAATGTAGTTATCCATTAAACTTGAAGTTGCATAATCGTTAGAATCGTCTGCTTTTTTCTTTATATCTGTTACTTTTTTAAGTAAAGTTTCAAAATCTTTAATAACATTTTCAAACATCTCGCAATCTTTAATTTTTTCGTTTTTTGCTTCAGCTATACAAGTTGTATTTAGATAATCTTGCATAGTTCCTAGTGGTTCTGCTCCTAGCATCAAAATATGCTCAGCTATTTCATCAATTTGCTCATTTATTTCATCGTAATATTCTTCTAATTTTTCATGAATAACGAAAAAATCCTTTCCAATTATATTCCAATGATAATTTTGTAATTTACGATAAAATACGTTTAGATCTGATAATAAACAATTTAAATCTTTTAATAAATCTTCTATATTTTTTCTCCTTTTTCTTTTTTATTTATTTTTGCCCTTTTCAAAATTATTATACGTTTTTTTATTTAATATTTTTTTATTTTTTGCAAATAATAATTTTATAAATATTTTTAGGAGGTTTTTTTGATGGATAGTAATCGTTATATTTTAAATGAATTAAATAAAGGAATTAAAATGGGAATGGATTCTATATCAAATGTTTCTGAAAAGGTACAAGATGATAGATTTAAACAAGATTTAAAATATCAATATGATGAGTATAATAAAATTTTGAATGAAGTAAATGATGAACTTACTAATTATGATGATTTTCCTAAAGAATTAAATCCTATGCAAAAGGCTATGGGCTGGATGGGTGTTGAAATGAATACCATTGCTGATAAAAGTAATTCAAAAATCGCTGAACTAATGATACAAGGTACTAATATGGGAATTATTGAAGGTGTAAAATTGTTAAATCAAAATCCAGAAGCAGATGATGAAGTTAAAAATGTTTTGAATGAATTTATTAAGTTTCAAGAAAATACAGTAGAACAGCTTAAAAAGTATTTATAATTTTAAGCATGTAAATGTAGCTGCAATGCAATTGGACGTCAATATCATTTATTTTATTGACGTCCAATTTTTTGTTTTTTATTATCCATAAGATTCAAAATTTATAATAATATTACATGTTTCTGTATCACATTGTATATATACATCATACATATTAAGAGATTCTATTTCTTCTATCAAATCTATAATTTGTTCAGAATTTTCTTTACTGATATTAACAGTTGTTGTTTGATTAACATCAGATGTATAAATCACATTAATGTCAACCTCAACCTCATATCCATATACTTTACTTCTTGCAAGTTGAATTAAGGATTTTACAACACTACCTTTCTGATTCCCTTCATAATCTAAAAAATCTGATAGATACATACCAATATATCTTTGTAATTTTATAGTTTTGATATAGTCATAATCATATTTATTTGTCATAAAATAATAATTATTCATATCTATTTCATTTAGTAATCTATTTAATTCCTCAACAGAAGTATAATAATTTTCTTTATATATTATAGTAACTTTTCTACTATTTTTTTTATTATTATTTATTACAGTTTCTATTAATCCCTCTGTATCAGATACGTAATAAATATCAAAACCATTATAAACAGCTTGTCTATATTGTAAAAACTGTTCATTATAGTTTTCAATAATTTTGTCTGAGACAAAATTCCATATAGCTACTATAAATATACAACTAGCAGATATTGCACATATAATATTTGATGCTTTTTTATTTATAATAAATCTAACTATTATTGAGATAATAAATAAAATTATTGTAATATATATTGTTATCTCTGGAATTTTATATTCTATTATTAATATCATATTTCCTATAATTGAAAGAATCATAATCCATATATATATTATTCTTTGAATTTTATTAATTTTCTTAATACTAACTTCGTCCGCATTTTTATTTTTTATTTTTGAATGTAATATAAAGAATGCAATTGCAGATATAAGTAAAATAATTATACCTATAACAGGAACTAATACAAATGCGATAATTTCACCACTCGTTAATGAATATAGATTTTGTAACATTTTTATATCCTCATCTTTCATAAAAATAATTATTATTTTTTAATATACTAAAAAATCTCTCTTTTTTTGTTTCTAAATTCTGTGTGTCAATGAATTCAACTCTAGTATTATTTCTGCTATTATCTTTTATTCTAGGTGTTTTCATATAATCTTTATTATTTATAGGTTTTATATTGCTGATTGTTTCTATTTCTAGTAAATTTTTTTCTTCTAACACTTCTTTTAAATGAATAGCCAATCTATTTGCTCCATTGAAAAATTTAATGTCATTTCCTAATACTTGTCCAATTTCTTTTTGAATTAAAGGATAGTGTGTACAGCCTAACACTACATTTTTCACTAATCCTTTATACAATCCTAAAGTTTTTTTCAGATATTTTTCTAATTTTTCTTTATTTCCATTTTCTATTATATCAGCTAATCCTACACAAGGAAGCAGATATGTTTTGTGATTATTATATTTATGAAATAACAGATTAAACTTTTCACTTTTTATTGTTCCTTTTGTTGCCATTACAAGTGTTGGCTCATTATATGCATAGTCATGTACCATTTTGTATGCAGGTTCAATTGCAATAAAAATAATCTTAGGATATTTTTTTCTTAAATATTTTACTGCTTTTGCACTTGCAGTGTTACATGCTATAACTATTGCTTTGCAGTTTTTTTCAATAAATAGTTTTACAATATTTTCGCATAGTTTTATTACTTCTTTATCTTGCTTATCTCCATATGGATTATTAGCAGAGTCACTATAATAGATGTATTTTTCATTAGGTAATATTTTTATTATTTCTTTTAATACTGTGACTCCACCAATTCCTGAGTCAAAAATTCCTATTGGTCTTGTCTTTTTATCTAATGAAATTTGTTCTGACAATGTTTTCATTTTCTGGTAATTTTACACCTGCTTTCCTTCCTGCCTCTATCGATTTTAAAAGCCAAGCCATATTGTTTCCTAGAGTTCTCATTGTTTGCATTCCTTCTTCATCTTTTATTACTTCTTCTGGTGTATTTCCATGTACCATATTCCAATATTGTGATGATACTACTGGCATATTTGTAATTTGAAAATATTTGTTGATTTCATCAACTGTTGCTGTTGCTCCACCTCTTCTACAGCTTACTACAGCTGTTGCTGGTTTATTTGCAAACAAAGCTCCTCTTCCATAAAAAGCTCTATCCATAAATGATGATAATGCTCCTGACATTGCAGCAAAGTGTACTGGACTTCCGAATACAAATCCATCCGCTTCTTTTGCTTTTTCTAAGAATTCATTAACTTTGTCATCTATTACACATTTACCTGTTTTTGAACATCCATTACATCCTAAACATCCAGAAATAGGTTTGTTTCCTATCCAAAATATTTCTGTTTCGATTTCATTTTTTATTAATTGCTTTTCTACTTCCTTTAAAGCAGTATATGTACATCCCTTTGGTTTTGGACTTCCATTTACTAATATTACTTTCATTTTATCATTTCCTTTCGCTTTCTTAATTTTATCTTTTAATATTATATTACTATTTTCTTATTTTGTATATAATTTTTAGATGTTCTTTATGTTTTTCTTTTTGAAAATTATGAATGTTGGTATTAACATTACAAGTAGATAGATTAAACACATTACTATTGAGAATCCCATTGTCATGCCTTCCATTGATGGTAAACTTCCAAATAAATATCCGCTTAAATCCCAATTCATAGTAACAAAATATTTCATAAATCCAACTTTATATTGTATTACTAATGCATTTATTATGCTTGGTGACATGAATCCTAATAGTGAAATTGTAATTGCAAGGGCACTATTTGTAAATATTGTGCTAAGTGCAAATGCAAGTGTTGCAAGTAATATAATCATTGGTAATTGTGTTAATATTTCTATTCCTACATATGTGAATATATTTAATATTTCTAATTGGCTAGTATTAAAGTTATATTCTAGTACTGGAACTGATAGGCTATCAAATCCAAATACTACACCTCCTACAATTAACTCCATTAATAGGATTATTGCTATTGCAAATACTGTCATTATTAATATTGTTATATATTTTGATAATAGGATTTTTGTTCTACTATATGGTTTGATTAATAGTAATTTGACTGTTCCTTTATTAAATTCTTCACTTACTATTGTTCCTGCTATCATAACAATTATTACAATTATAAATAATCCATATTCAGAGAAGAAATTTTTTAATATTCCTCTTGTATCATTCGTTTTGTTGATATCCTGTTTATTTTCAATTATATATTTACTTACTTCTTTTTTTTCTAAACTTTCGTTATATTGTACTTTATCTTCATATTCTAAATTATCAAAATCTCCCATTTGTACTACATTTTTTGCATAATTTTGATAAGTATCTAGTGCTTGATTTAGATAGTCTGTTCCATATTTTATATCTTGATTTATTCTATATTCTGCAACTTCTTTGTCTATTTTTGCATTTTCAATTGATACTTCTAATTCCTCTAATAATTGTTTATCTTGTGTATTTGCTTTTTGCTCTTCTAAACTATTTAAATTTTTAGTTGCTTGTTCTAAATCTTGATTTGCAAAGTATTTCCAATCATCACTATCTAATTTTTTTAATATGTCATTTATATTATTTTCAATTTCTTGTGCTTTTGCTTCATCCTTTTCGCTACTGTATAAATAAGTATTTTTTTCATTAATATCTCCTGTTAATTGTGATGCTATGATTTGTCTTTGCCATGCATCTTCATCATATTTTTGCATTAATTCATATGTTTCTAATTCTGATTTTAAATCTATATACATTGTTGTATCAGATGGTTTAGTAGGATCTAGTCTGGCTAACTCTTCTTTTATATATGAAATATAATTGTCACTATATCCATATGAATTTCCTGTTGTAAAAAAGAATTTATAAATACAATTTGTTAATATTACAAATGCTAAAACTACAAATAATGTAATATATATACTTTTTTTCTTAAATATTTTTGTTAATTCATTTTTTATTAAACTACTCAATTACATTCCCCCCTGTTCTTTCAAAAAATGCATCTTCTAATGATTTTTCATCTTCTTTTATTTCATAAATTTTGATATTGTTATTAACTAGATTTACTACTAAATTTGGTACATTTTCTTTTTTCATAGTTATCTTAAATATTTTGTCATTTATTATTGTTGCTTCACTATATAGATTTTTGATATCTTTTGTGTTATCTATTTCTACAATGAATTGTTGATGTTCTATATCTTTTTTGATTGCTGTTATTTCATTTGTTTCTATTATTTCTCCATTTTTTATAATACATATTTTGTTACAGAAGTTGTCAAGTTCTGCTAGATTGTGGCTTGATATTAGGATTGCCATTTCTTCTTTTTTGGCTAAGTCAACTAACAATTCTCTCATTTCTTTAATTCCTTCTGGGTCTAGCCCATTAGTTGGCTCATCTAATATCAATAAATTTGGATTATGAAGTATAGCTTGAGCTATTCCTAATCTTTGCCTCATTCCTAAAGAGTATTTTGATACTTTATCATTTATTCTGTTTTCTAGTTTTACTAATTTTACTACTTCATCTATTCTTTTTGTAGTTATCCCTTTATACATGTTTGCTACTAATTTTAAATTGTCATATCCTGACATATACATATACATGTCTGGATTTTCTACAATTGCTCCTACTTTTTCTATTGCTTTTGTGAATTCTTTTTCCACATCATAACCATTTATTAATACTTTTCCACTTGTTATGCTTTGTAATCCTAGTATTAATTTTATTGTGGTTGTTTTTCCTGCTCCATTTGGCCCTATAAATCCTAGAATGTCTCCTTTTTTTATTTCAAATGATACATTGTGTAGGATTTGCTTTTTTCCAAATGTTTTACACAGATTTTTACATTCTAAAATGTTTTCCATGTTTACTATCATCCCTTCTTAATTCTTAATTTGGTTGGAAAGAATTGAATTTCCAACCTTTTTCCTTATTCTACCACATATATATTTAGAATACTATTTATTTTTTCTTAATTTTATATAAATAAATTATTAACAGTTCAATAGTTCTGCCAGCCATTTACTAAATTATACACTTGGCTGTATCCCATTTTTTCTAATACTTTTTGAGCCCTTCTACTTCTATGACCTGTACTACAATAAGCAATTATTGTTTGCTCTAAATTTGGTAATTCTTTTTTCATTCTATTTTTTATTTCATATTCTGGTATTGAAATTGCTCCTTCTATGTGTCCTTCTTTAAACTCTTGTAAACTTCTTACATCTATTACAACAGCTCCCTGTTTTTTCATTTCTTCTAATTTTTCTATGTTTATATCATTTTCATATCCTCTTTTTAATCTCTTTGTAGTATATTTTAACATTTCTCTTATTTTGCTTATCATTATAATTTTTCCAACTCCAATCTATTATCCTTTTCATATTATATTGTATGATTTTAGATTTTTTTGGATAA
>CALXKC010000018.1 GCA_944388775.1 uncultured Clostridia bacterium
TCCGATGAATCAAGAAATAAGCATAATATTATAAATACCATAAATGTATATAATATTTAAAAAAATTGTACATGTGGAAGTGGAAAGAAATATAAAAATTGTTGTGGAAAAAACGCTTAATTTAAAAAAATACTTGAAAACCACATAAAAATATGTTACAATGAATATACTAAATGAACAGAGTAAAATCTGTAAAAATATAAGCTGCCGCCCAGTCGGCGATGAGATAAATATACTGGTGAAACGATATAAGCTGCCACCCGGTTGGCGATGAGATAAATGCACCGGTGAAAAAATATAATAATAGGGGGAGGCTTGAAGTCTCCTCTTTTTTAGGAGTATGCAATGAAAATAAAAGAAGGAAGATTATATTTTATAAAGGATGAATTTTTAGAGAAATATGGACAAAAATATCATTTAATGGAGAATAAAGTAGAAAAAGGAACGAAACGACCTACATATTTTTGTTTTAAAGACAATAAAAATAAGGATTTATTGTGGTTTGTTCCAATGTCAAAACAGTACGACAAATATTTTAAGATATATAATAATAAAAAGCAAAAAATAAATAAAGAGCCTAACAATTTTGTATTCTTTAATAATATTGCAGGAATTAAAGGAGTTTTCTTAATTCAAAACATATTCCCTACAACTGAGCTATATGTTCAAGAGGAATATCTACGAAAAGGACAAGAAATAAAGGTTTCTAAAATAATACAACGTGAGATACTTGAAAAAGCTAAAAATGTTATTGCTTTGTCAAATAGAGGAATTGTTGCTACATACACAAATCTTCCTGAATTTATAAAAGAAATTAAACAGGAAATTATTATAAATAAACGGAATTTAAGCAAATTATATAACATGGGTGATAATTTGTAACAATTAAAATTGAAATCAATATAAATCTATGTTAAAATAAAGCAAGTTAGGAGAGTGATAAAATGTTTGAATTAGAAGAAAACTCTAAAATATTAGAAGAATTAGAAAACAAACTAAAAGAATTAGGTGAGTCACTTTGACATTGCTAAATTACAAGAAGAATTAAAAGAATTAGAAAAACAAACACTAGATGCAAAATTTTGGGATGACCAAAAAAATTCACAAAAAGTTTTAGGAAAAATAAAGAATATAAAAAGAAAAAGCAATAAATATCAAGAGATAGAAAATGAGATTAAAAATTTAAAAGAATTAACAGAATTAGTAAATATAGAACCAGATGAAGAAGTAGCAAAAGAGATTATAAAAGGAACAAATAAAGTAAAAAAAGAAGTTGAAAAATTTGAAATAGAAACTTTATTTTCAGGAAAATATGATAATAATAATGCAATAGTGACAATACACCCAGGAGCAGGAGGAACAGAATCACAAGATTGGGCAGAAATGTTATATAGAATGTATACAAGATGGGCAACAAAAAATGACTATGAAGTAAAAGAATTAGATTATTTAGAAGGTGAGGAAGCAGGACTAAAAAGTGTTACATTTGAGGTAATAGGTGAAAATGCGTATGGATATATGAAATGCGAAAAAGGAGTTCATAGATTAGTTAGAATTTCACCATTTGACAGTGGGGGAAGGAGACACACATCTTTTGCATCAGTTGAAGTTTTGCCTGAAATTACTGATGATATAGAAATCGAAATAAATCCAGATGATTTGAGAATAGATACATATAGAGCATCTGGAGCAGGAGGGCAACATATAAATAAGACATCATCAGCTGTAAGAATAACACATATACCAACTAATACTGTTGTGGCTTGTCAGTCAGAGCGTTCACAAATTCAAAATAGAGAAACTGCAATGAAAATGTTAAAATCAAAATTATTAGATTTGAAAGAGCAAGAACAAAAAGAAAAAATTGAAGATTTAAAAGGAGAACAAAAAGAAATTGCATGGGGAAGTCAAATTAGGTCATATGTATTTTGTCCATATACTATGGTAAAAGACCATAGAACGAATTATGAAGTAGGAAATGTGGAATCTGTTATGGATGGAAATATTACGGATTTTATGGAAGCATATTTGAAACATTGACATTAAAAGTTTAGTTGAATATAATAATAGAGAGATTAATTTAATTAAGTTAAACTCTCTATATTATTTTGAGAAGCACATTGTTGCTTTGAAGAGGTGACGCTTAAAATGAATGACACAATTGTATTAAAATTTGGAGGAAGTTCAGTTGCAGACAATGAAAAACTAAAAGTTGTAGCAGACAAAATTATCAACATGTATAACAAAAATAATAATATTGTTGTTATACTATCAGCACAAGGAAAAATGACAGACAAATTAATTAGTGAAGCTAAAGAATTAGCAAAAGATGTAGAAAAAAGGGAGATGGATGCATTAGTAAGCTGTGGTGAACAAATGTCAGCAGCAAAATTAAGTATTTTATTAAATAGCTTAGGTTATAAAGCTATATCATTAACTGGATGGCAAGCAGGTATTTATACAAACAATACAAATGAAAACGCAATCATACAAAATATTAACACAGAAAGGATTTTAAAAGAGTTAGAGAAAAAACATATAGTTATTATTACAGGTTTTCAAGGAATAAATGAAAATATGGATATAACTACATTTGGTAGAGGTGGTTCAGATACATCAGCAGTAGCTGTTGCGGCAGCTTTAAATGCTAAAAATTGTTATATTTTTTCAGATGTAGATGGAGTGTATACTGCCGATCCAAATAAAATCAAAAATTCTAAAAAGCTTTCAGCTTTATCATATGAAGAGATGTTGGAAATATCAAGCGAAGGTGCTAAGGTGTTGCATAATAGATGTATTGAGATAGGGGAGAAATTTAAAATTCCTATTATAACTAAATCTACTTTTAATAATAAACCAGGTACAGTTATATCAGATATTATAGAAGAAAATACGATAAAGAGCATTATAAAGAAAGATTTATCAAGGGTTTCAATAGTTGGAAATGGTATTATTAGAAATATTGATGCGATGAAAAGTGTTTTAGATATTATTGATAAAAATAAACTTGATATGCTTGAATTTGATGTTTCAGAATCAAAGATTTCTGTTACTTTTAAAAATGTGGTTGATGATGAGATTTTGGAAGAGATACAAAGTAAATTATTAGAAGATGAATTAAATAATGGCTGTTGATAAGAATCAACAGCCTAAATTTTTTGAACATTAATCTTGAATCGATTTTATAATTCCATATGGTCCTATCCTGTATGAATAGCCGTTTCCTAAAACACCTACTTTATTGACAGATGTTTCTTTTACAACACGTTTAGCAAATTTTTCTTTAGTTTTTGGTTCGCCATGTGTTACTAAAACTGAGCGAACATTAGAAAACTTTTTAATAAATGCTATTAGTTCATCTGCTTTTGCATGTGATGAAAATTCTGATGTGTTGTAAATTTCAGCTCTTTTTGGAATAGTTATACCACTAATTGATATGGATTCGCCACATTCTAACTCTTGTAGTTTTCTACCTAGAGTTCCTTCAGCAGTATATCCACTAAAGTGTATAACACTATTTTTTAATGGTAACATTTCAGGAATATAAGTTCTTGCTGGTCCAAAATTACCCATTCCGGATGTAGAAACTATTATCTTTTTTTCATGGGTGTGTAACAAAGCCTGTCGATTTTTATTATTAACAAACTCTATTTTGCTTGGAAAAAAGTTTTTCATCTCAGGGGAGATTCTAAGCTTTTTGTTTTGGGCGTAACTAAAACTATATTGAATTCCTGATTTTCCATCTGCAAGTATCAGATAATCTGAAGGAATTTTTCCTTTTTCCTGCATACATTTTATCTGATAAAGCATTTCTTGAAATCTACCTTGTGCAAAACATAATAGCAGAATAGATTTTCCATCTTGACATGCTTTAGTTACATTATCTGCCCAAACATGTTTTATATCACAAGTATCCGTATCACCATATGTTGCTTCGGTTACAATAGTTAAATTCTTTAATCTATATACCCATTCAGGTAATTCAACATTTTCTAAAAAAGAATTTTTATTATTGTAATCACCTGTAAAAAGAATATTCACTTCTTGGGTATCATAAACTTTGCTTCTGACTAAAACCATCGAAGCGCCAACAAGATGTTGATTTTCAAACAATATAGCCGTTAAATTTTCAGCTAAATTTATTGTTTTCTGATACCGCATTGGTTTTACTAAATTTAAAGTTTTGCTTACATCACCGGAATTGTAAATCATTTTAGCACCTTTGCTTTTTTCTTTTATTCTTTCTGCAAAGATGGAAAGGCTATCATCATAAGCAATTCCTAGCAGTTCCGATGTAGGTATAGATGTATAAATTTTATTTCTATACCCTTTCTTTGCAAGCAATGGTAATGCACCAGCATGGTCAAAATGGTTATGTGTTAAGAACACTGCATCCAATTTTGAAGGGTTAATAGTATCATTGTAACTCAATTCTTCATATTCAGCTCCTTGATAAAATCCAAAATCTACTAAAAAACGAAATTTATCATAGAAGCTTCTTTCTACAATGCATCTAATTGCAGAACCAGTTACGCCTTCATTGTATCCTTTGATAACTATTTGATTTTTGAACCGCCGTGATTCAGTCATATTTGCTCCTTTCTAGACTAACAATTGTTAATTTAGTTGCATACTAATTTAAAAGTTAATTGCTTTTAAAAAAGTTAAAATAATTGAAAACTTGATGGAAAAACTTCATATATCCCATTTGAATTGACTGCATACCCATAATCAGGATCAAAAATTTCAACTTTAGCTTCAGGTGAAAAATGTTGTTTTAGATAGTTAGAAAATTCTAATTTATCATTTTCTTCTCCGTGATTGATTAATATGGATTTTGGTTCAGCCATGTCTTTTAAAAATGCTAATAATTCATCTCTTTTTGCATGTGCTGAAATTTCGCCACTTATAGCTACATCACAATTACGAATTTGTGAATATCCTCCATATTCAATTTCTGTCCCTTTAGGTGTGTTGATAAGTTCATGTCCTTTTGAATCTTTTGAACAATATCCAGGAAAGATTATTAAGACATCATTTTGACTAATTGCCTTTGTAATGAAGGTTTTTACAGCACCATAAGATGCCATTCCTGATGGTGAAATAATTATAGATGGATTTGGAGAGTCTAACAATTTTTCACAGACTTGATATCGCTCTTTACTTAATACGAAGTGAAAGTTCTTAGGTAGAAAATCTCTCATATTAGGTTTAAAACCTAAATCACTATATTTGAATCTATTTGTTATTTCACGTGCAGAAGTACCTCCTTGCCAAATTCCAATGCTTTCTGGGATTAACTCTTTATTTTGCATACATTTTATTAAATATGCTATTTCTTGAGTTCTTCCCATAGCAAAAGTTGGAATTATGACTTTCATTCCATTTTTTATAGCTTCGGAAATTTTTGTGGCCAATATAGGTTTACATCTTTCATCTGTTGAATCCATATTTCCATATGTCGATTCACAAACTACCAATGAATATGGATTTTTGCGGTTTTGAATTGGGATTTTTTCAACATCAAAAAATAGATTTTTGTAATTATAATCACCAGTAAATAACAACCGAATATCATCCATGCCATCATAAGTAAATTTTACTTCAATTACTGATGCACCAACTAGATGACCATTTTTGAAAAATGTAATTTCAACATTTTTCTTAGGGTGAACCTTCTGATTAAAAGAAACACCGCTTATTTGGTTAAATAGTGATTCAACATCACTTCTTTCATAGCTAGGATTTAATTTTCCTTTGCAATGAACTTTCCAAGCTTCATTAATTGGAATGTCAATTAATCCATAACCAGGTTTTGTAATATATATTGGTCCTGTATATCCTTGATTTACAAGTAATGGTAATAAACCTATGTGGTCGATATGATTGTGTGTAATGAGCACAAAATCAATTTTTTGAGTATCAAATGGAATTACATCATTTAAGTCTAAATAACCTAAATTATCAACTCCTTGAAAACTACCACAATCTACTAGAAATCGTACATTTTTCTTATTTGGAAAATGTGTAGAACCTAAAAAACAAGAACCTGTTACACCTCTATGCCGTCCATATAAATGGAGATAGAAGTTAGTGTGTAAAAGTTTCATATTATTCCTCCTTTTTATTAATCAAAATACACTTTTGATTTTTATATACAGTTTTTTGATTATGTTAATAATATAACATATTAAAGATATTGTCAACGTAATTTACATATTTGTAATAACTTTGTATAATAAATCAATGATTTCATAAAAAAAATTAAAAAATATGCATATTTGATGCTACAATCACAATATAGAAGTAGTAGAAACAATAGCATTTTGACAGAAGGAGGAAACAAAATGAGATATGTAGCATTAGGAGACTTAGTTGCAGACTGTTATTACAGAAATATTGGATACGAAAAAGAACTAGTCAAAATTGATGGAGGTTCTTCACGGTTCAATGTAATAGCAAACTTAGCATCAAGAGGATGTAAAACTGCCGTAATTTCTGGATGTGGTACAGATTTAGCAGGAAAAATAGCATTGCATAGTCTAATGAAGTTAAATGTAGACACATCTTTTGTTATGAGAAAAAGAGAAGCAAAAACTAGATGTTACCATTTAACTGTTGAAGGCGATAAGCATGTCAGTACAAGGACATGCCCAATTTGTGGAAGCAAAACATGGTATGAACCAATAGTTTCAACTGAATATTGTCGGAAATGGACTAGCCCGAATGATATTTTGATATTGGATGGTTTAAAACCTGAAAATATACCTATTATTACAACTTTTCCAAATGAAAAGGTGTTAGATATCGGAAGGACAAAAAGATTGGAGAATCTTTCTAATCAAGACATATTAAATATTTTGCAAAACAAAAACATAGAAATTTTGCAGTTGAATGAAACTGTAGAAAAATATTTGATGCAAAGATTTAATATAAAAAAAGATGATTTATCAGCTTTGTTCAAGTTATTGGGTGCTAAATTCATGATTGTAACACGAGGCAAAGAAGGTGCTGATTTTGTTATTGAAAATCATATAATCCATAAAAGCCTTATTTACTGTAAAACAGAAATTGATGACACAGGTGCAGGAGATGCTTTCTTTTCAATGTTCATACAAAAATATTATGAAAATGACAAGAAAGTTACAAGACCTTGGGTAGATTCAACATTTTTCTTGGCAAATAAGCTGACAGCAAATGTAGTTTCTCATTTAGGGGCAAGAGGACATCTTTATGATGGCTATTATCCAGAACACATAGACAATTGTATATGCAAGAGGGATTAGGGGGACGGTCCTAAAAATCCCTCAAAACAGGGAAATGGGGACGGACCTTTGACAAATATTGTCGAAAAACACAATATAGGTCCGTCCCTTTATCCCTAAAAACAGGGATTTTTAGGACCGTCCCCCTAATCCCGGGAAAGGAATGATAGTAAAGTGGAAGAACAAATAGAAAAGATAAAGAAAGAATTAAAAGAAAAAGAGATTCAAAATATTTATTTAAATTTTGTTGATTTTACAGGAAATATTTTAACAAAAATGGTAGGTGTTCAGGAATTAATAAATAATACTCATGTATCTTGGTTTGATGGTATTAGTATTAATGGTAATTTAATACAAGATTTTAAAGATGATAAGGAAAATGATTGGTTAGTTATTTTGCCAGATCCATTCTCATTTAGAATTATTCCATTTTTGAAAGATGAAAATCAGCGAGCAGCCGTAATATTTTGTTCTATTAAAAATACATCATTAGATACAAGAGGACTATTAAAGAAGGCTGTTAGCGAATTTAAAGAATTGAAAATGACACCAATGTTTGGAACAGAATTTATTTATTCTATTGATAATTCAAATAATTTTTCTTCTAGTTTATATGGAAGTGATATAAGAAAAACAGATCATGTTGAGTATCAAAATTTTTATGAAACTTTGGCAACAAACAAAAAGACAATTTTCCAAAATAATTTGGTTAATGAATTATTAAAAGCTAATATTGATATTGAATATTATCTGCCATATGGAGAAACACATAATAGAATAGATTTAGTTCCAGATGTAGCAGATGTTGTTGCTGATAAATTATGGACAGCAAATTGGTTTGCTAGAAACTTAGCACATCAGGAAAATATGGAGATTTCTTTTAAAAATATAGAAAAATTGAATTTGTCATCTTGTCCAATACATATGAGTTTATGGAAGGGAAAAAGAGAAAAGAATTTATTTTTTGATGAAGAAGATAAGTTTGAATTAAGCCAATTAGGAAAATGTTTTATGAATGGTATTTTATATCATGAAAAAAGTTTGAAGGCTTTGGCAACTGCTACAAGTAACGAACCACAAAAGTATTATAGAACTAAAATTTCAGTGACTAGGGGAAATAGTTTGTTACAAGTTCCTTTGTATTTTAATGAGAAACAAAAGCAAGATAGAATAGGGTGGAGTAAGAGATGTATATATAATGGATTAAATGCAAGTCAAAATTATTATTTAATGTTTGCTGTTATCTTGTATGCAGGATTATATGGAATACAAAATAAAATAGAGCCAGTTAAAAATATTGAAGTTGATGCATATACTAAAAAGGAATTGATAGACAATTTGAAGGGTAATGAATATTTTATAGAAAAGTTAGGTACAAAAATAATTAATAAGGCAATAAAGAAATTAGAGGAATAAAAGTTTTTGCATTATAAAAAATGTAAAAGCCTATATAAAAAATAATTTAAAATAAATTTTGAAGGGAGAATAAAATGTCAAATCAAGAATTTTGCTTGTTTAAAGTAGACAAGAAAAGAGTTATTTGGGAGGTGACAAAATATTGTAATTATAAATGCAAACATTGTTGTGCTTCAGCAGATTTGGTTGATACAAAAGATGAATTAACAACTAAGCAGAGTAAGAATATTTTAAAACAACTAAAGGATTTTGGAGTAGAAGAAATATACTTTTCAGGTGGAGAGCCTTTTTCTAGGAAAGATATTTTAGATATATTACGTACAGCGAGAGAATATGATATAACTTGTAATATTTCAACAAATGGTTCTTTTTTAACAGATGAAATAGCATCAGAATTGTCAAAATTAAAAATTAACAAAGTACATATTAGTTTGGATAGTAATGTAGAAAATGACTTTAATGAGTTTAGAGGTGGAAATTATTTTGAGCCAACTATAAATGCTATCAAACTTTTGAAAAAGCACCATATATATGTAAGGGTTGGCACAGTTATTTGGAAGAAGAATTATAAAACATTAGAAGATATGATTAAATACCTATGTGATTTAAATGTAGATGAAATGGTCTTTAATTGGTTAGTACAAGTTGGTAGATTGAAAGATAATAAAGATGTGTGTGTTGATATAAAATACTTTGATGAAACAATAGAGAAAATTCATGAATATCAAGAAAAGTATAAAAACAAGATAAAGATATCAATGCATAGAAATGAAAAATTTGAAAATTCAGATACTGTATGTCCAGCAGGAGAAACGTTTTTCTATATCGATCCTCAAGGATATGTTTCACCTTGCTCATGGATTAAAAAGATGGATAGAAAGTATACTTCAAAACAGAGTTTGAAAAATACTACTTTCCAAGAAATTATTGATTCTGATGAGATACAGATTTTTAATAAATTAAAATATGAGAGAATTAAGAAGTATGGAACAGGTTGTTTAGCAATTTGTATGGAAAGAAATAATACATATTTTTCAAAAGATCCATTATTAGAAAAGGAGGATATTAAAAGTGAAGATTTTAAATGCTTGTCCGTTTCATCTAAGTGATGATAAAATTCGTATTTTGTGGGAGGTAACTCCAAAATGTAATATGTATTGCAAACATTGTTTGTTTTTTCAAAATACTCAAAAAGGAATTGCAAAAGAGTTAAGTACAAAACAAATGTACAAGATTATAGAAAATGTTGCAAAAGATAAATCTGTAAATGCTATCTGGCTTTCTCGGTGGAGAGCCTCTTTTAAGGAAGGATATTGTAGATATTTGTCAAAAAATTTCTGAATATAATATAAAACCATCAATTAGTACAAATGGTATACTTTTGAATGAGAAGTTAATTGAACAATTGCATAGTGCTGGTGTTGATTATATCCATCTAAGTATTGATGGTGGTACTGCTAAAACTCATGAAGCGTTAAGAGGAGTAAAAGGTTCTTTTGAACTTTTGATGAAAGCTATGGATATGCTAAAGGCATCACCTATTAAAACTGGAGCTAGTTTTATGGTTACAGAAGAAAGTATTGATGAGATGGAAAAGGTGATTGAAATTGCAGTTGATAAAGATTTAAGTGTAATGAGTTTTTATTTGGTTGCAGAACTTGGTAGAGGAGCGGAGAATTTTAAAAATCAGGAAAGTGATTTGGTTTCTAGATTGCAAGATAAAATAGAGAAGCTTCAAAGATGGCAAAAAGAATCAAATAGTAATCTTAAAATTGAAGTGTTTAGAGCAGATAAGTATAATGATGATGAAGAAGCGGTTTTGCAAGAATGTAAGGCAGAACAATTTTTTGATATTACATATGATGGTAAGTTAGGTGGATGTCCATGGCTTATGAAATCAGAACAAGGATTTGATGTTGGTTCTTTGTTAGAAGAAGATTTTTTAACATTAAAAACTAAGTGTCAAAATGAAATTAAACGAAAAAAAGAGAAAAGAAAAGAAAAAATGAGTTTATGCAAGGAATGTAGTAAAAAACAAGAGTGTGGAAGGGGCTGTCCTGCTTTACAAATTAATGATAATAAGTTATATTATGGACTAGACTCTATTTGTCCAAATTTACACTCGCATTTCACGACAAAAAGTGACAGTAATCAAATTCCAGAATTAGTATGAAATAAAACATAATAAAACGAATTTTTATCATTTAATAAGTATGTAAAAATTTGAGGTGATGAAGTGTCAATTTGTTATAAGTATAAATGGCAAATAGGAATCTATAATTTTAATATATATACTAAGAATAAAAAACTAGAAATGCCTTTTCATAATTCTAATTTAGCATATAATAAAAATGTTAAGCGAATAACAATAGATTTATGGCTAAATGAAAATGTTGAAGATAAAGAAAAAGTAATTTCTTTTTGCAAGAAAACTGCTAAAAGCTATATACCAGAAGAATTAGATATTTTTTACAAAAACATAAATCAAATATTGCGGAAAAAATTTATCATTGGAAAATCATATAAATAGATATTACAAATATAAAGAATATTTTTTTGCATATTTTCCATACTCAACTGATAATTTTGTCTTACAATATACGACAAATTACAACAAAATACAGCTATATGGCAGTAGAAATAATTTATATAGAATAATATTGGATTTTTTAACAATAAACCAAAGATATCTACCATTACATGCATCTTCTATAAGTAAAAATAATCATTCATTTTGCTTCATAGGAGAAAGTGGAGGAGGAAAAACATCATTTTTGATTAAATTATTACAAAAGAAGTATAATTTTTTATCAGATGATAGTATATTTGTAAATCACAAAAAAATCTTTCCTACAAATTATTTTCTAAGTGTTAGGAAAGATTTTCCTAACCATCCAGAAATCAAAAAAATAGTAGAAAATCATAAAGAAGAAAAAATTTTCATAAATATAGAAAAAGACATTTCTTCTATTTTATTATCTAAATCAGTAGACATTTCCAAAAATAATTTCTATATAATAAAACCCAAAGAGAAGAATTGGGAAGGAATTAGTAAAATGCAAGAGCCTTTTCCATGTATTGCACATCATAGCTTTTGGTGTACAAAATTTTTGACAAATGCAATAGATAGACATATAGACAGCAATAAAATTGATAAATGGATGGCAAATAAAATAGAAAGTTCAGTATCTTTTTGGGAAAAGCAAACTAGAAATGCAGAAGAAATTCTTTTAGACTTCAATGATTTTGAACATGAAATTGAAAGATATGATAGGCGTTTTTCAAAATTAGCAATGTAGTGAAAGGATAGATGTTATGGTGAAAATACTTGTGGCAGATTATGATAATACTTTTTATACTGATGAGAATCAGTTATATAAAAATATTGAGTGCATCAAAGAATTTCAGAAAAATGGCAATTTATTTGTAATTTCTACATCTCGTAGTTGGAAATCTATGAAAAAAGAAATAGATACATATAAAATACCATTTGATTATTTGTGTTGCAATACAGGTGGAAGTATTTTTGACCATGATGGAGATTTGCTATATATGGGAAATGTTGATGATGATATATTAAATAGAACGGAAAATATATTGTCTAAATATAATGATAAAGATTATTCTGTTACAAGATATGGAATATATAAAGAATATGATGAGAAAATTGATAAATTATTAGGGTATAAAATTAAAGGAGATAAGACAAAACTTGAAAAGCTAAAAGATGTTTTGGAAGATGATTTAAATAAAGATTTTCAGGTTGTTCTTAAAAATGAAAAGGATTATAGTAAATTGTTTCTTAATTATAAATTAAATACTAAAGAAAACGGTATTGAAAGATTACTTGAAATCTTACCTAAAAATGATTACAAGATAACTACTGTAGGGGACGATGATGTGGATTTCAATATGATTAAGAAATATGATGGTTACAGGATGGAGAATAGCTCTGAATTGTTAAATGAAAATATAGATAAGAAGGTTGGTTCTATTGCCGAATTGTTAGGAGTAAGTTTATAGCTTAAAAATGTGTCCAAATTGTAAATTTTGAAAGTTGTTAGCACAACTTTCTTTTTTTCAGTTCTAAAAAAGACAAACTCTGAATACATATAAATAGCAGGAAAATTAAAATGTTAGAATTGCGTAGAGCAATAATAAATAGGGGGTTTTATTATGACCATAGATGAAAGAAAACAAACAGCAACAGGAGTAATCCAAAACTTAATTTTAGAAAACAGAGGAAAGCTAAGCATATCAGGAGTTATAGACGTACTTAGTTTTGATGACCAAGTAGTTATGGTGGAAACAGAGTTAGGTCTTTTAACAGTGAAAGGCGAAAACATTAGAATTAATAAATTAAGTATTGATACTTCAGAAGTAATAGTTGAGGGAGATATATCATATTTAGCATATAGTGATAAAGAAATCGATAAAAATAAAGGTGGAAGTATATTAAATAAAATATTTAAATAAGAAAATTAGTGTTAGGTTTGCATTTTATAACTAAATAACAAGGAGGCAAATGTGGTTACTAATCAAGCATATCTATTTTTGATTTTCATTATTAATGGAATCATTATAGGAGTTTTATTCGATTTCTTTAGAATTCTTAGAAAAACCATCAAAACAAAAGATGCGATTACATATATTCAGGATATATTATTTTGGATTTTAACAGGTTTTATTGTTTTATATAGTACCTTTACATTTAATAATGGAGAAATTCGAATTTTCATGTTTATTGCAATATTAATAGGTGTGATTTTTTACATGACTTTGGTAAGCTCATATGTCATAAAGATTAATGTTACAATAATCAATTTTATAAAAAATATAATTCAAAAAATATTCAACATCTTAATTACACCATTTAAATGGATATATAAATTTGCAAAAAGAATTTTATCTAAACCGTTAAATTTTGTTAAAAGATTGATTATTAAATCAGGGAATAATCTAAATTCTAAGAAAGAAAATTTTATTAAAATTCTACAAAAAAATCTTAATTTAAACAAAGAAAAACATTTTTCAAGATAAGATTTTTGTGTTTTTACAATAAAAAACATGATATTTTATAAATTTCTAAAAAATTTAAAATATAAGAAGGATTTAAGAGAAAAAAGTAGAATAATATATTTATAGGAAAATTGTAAATTTGGAGATATATTACTTATGAAAAAGAAAAAATTATTAAAAAGATTAATTATTTTATTGATAGCTATTTATTTTATATTTACTTTAATAAATCAACAAAAAACATTAAATCAATATAGTCAAAATAGTGAAGAATTGAATACAAAAATTGCAGAGGCAGAAGAAGAAAAAGAAGAGTTAACAAATCAAAAAGATAATGTTGATTCTTTAGAATTTATCGAACAAACTGCAAGAGAAAAATTGGATATGTATTATCCTAATGAAAGAGTATATGTAGATCAAGGAATGTAATCTTTTTAGATTATTTTCCTTTTTTTGGTAAAAATTGTTTCTTTTTTTTAAAATATGTGTTATAATAATATTGTTATATTATTTCGTTACAAATTCCCAATACAATTTCAAAATTTAATATAATTAAAATAAAAAATAAAATATAGGAGGATAGTATGTCAAAATTAGAAGATTTAACATTAACAGAATTAAAAGAATTAGCTAAAAAGAATAATATAAAAAATATTTCAAAATTAAAAAAGGATGAATTAATTACTGTGTTAGAACATGTAGTTAATATTGAAGATATTGAAAAAGATGAAGTTAAGAAAGAAAAGAAAGAAGAAAAACATAATACTACAACTAATGATTATGAAGATGATGAAAATAAGCATGAAAGACAATATGATGAAAATGGAGAACCAATTGTTGATTATAAATTAACAAATGAAGGAGACGAAATTGTAGAGGGAATCTTAGATATTTTACCTGATGGATATGGTTTTTTAAGGGGAGAAAACTTTTTATCAAGCGAAAAAGATGTATACATATCAATGGTTCAAATTAGAAGATTTAGGTTAGATACTGGAGATGTAATTAAAGGTATCTCCAGATTTCGTGAAGGAGAAAAATTCCCATCTTTAATCTTTGTTGGAGAAGTAAATGGTGAACATCCAGAAAAAGCAATGAAAAGAAAAAGATTTGATGAATTGACACCAATATATCCAAATGAAAGACTAAAATTGGAAACAACATCAAATGAAATTGCAACAAGAATTATTGATTTGATGTGCCCAATTGGAAAAGGTCAAAGAGGTATGATTGTTGCTCCACCAAAGGTAGGAAAAACAACTTTATTAAAAAAAGTTGCAAATGCAATTAGTACAAATAATCCAGAAGTTGAATTAATAGTGTTACTTATAGATGAAAGACCAGAAGAAGTAACAGATATGAAACGTTCAATAAAAGGACAAGTTATACATTCTACATTTGACGAATTACCAGAACATCATGTAAAAGTTGCAGAAATGGTATTGGAAAGAGCTAAAAGATTAATAGAACAAGGAAAAGATGTTGTAATATTATTAGATAGTATAACAAGACTAACAAGAGCATATAACTTGGTTATTCCATCATCAGGAAGAACTTTATCAGGAGGTATTGATCCAGCAGCATTGCATAAACCTAAAAAATTCTTCGGAGCTGCTAGAAACATTGAATTTGGTGGAAGTTTAACAATTTTAGCAACAGCTTTAATTGATACCGGAAGTAGAATGGATGATGTTATATTTGAAGAATTTAAAGGTACTGGTAATATGGAAGTTCACTTAGATAGAAAATTATCAGAAAGAAGAATATTTCCAGCTATTGATATTAATAAATCTGGAACTAGAAGAGAAGATTTATTGCTAACTCAAAAAGAAAGAGAAACAGTATTTGCTTTAAGAAAAGCTATGAATAGTTTACCTGTTGCAGATGTTACTGAACAAGTAATTAGTCAAATGACTCAAACTAAGAATAATGAAGAGTTTGTTGATAAGATGGATAATTATTTGAGAAGATTTAAATAGTTTTGATTGAAAAATAAAAAATACCACTTAAAAGTGGTGTTGAAATAAAAAATAGTTAAATGGCCTTAAGTATGATGCTAACACATAGCACTTACCTAGATTATGGCATACAGAAAGGACTTACTGTTTAACTATATTTAGTTTAACATTTTCAGAATGAAAAGTCAATAGAAATGATGAAGAAATTTAACATTTATTGTAAAAAGAATTGATGTAATTACTAAGAGATTATGCTATTAGATAGCATTTACCGAGATAATGGAATCTTACTTAGATTTACTGTTACATCAATTCTTTTTTTGTATAGAAAATTAAAATTTATGTAATAATATAATTTAAGAAGGTGAGAAAAATATGAATTCATTATGGTTAAATGAAAAAACAAAAGAAGAATTTCCTAAATTAGAAAAGGACTTAGAAACTCAAGTATGTATAATAGGTGCTGGAATTTTTGGAATTAGTACTGCATATTATTTAACACAAAAAGGATATAATGTAACAATACTTGAAAGAAATAAAATTGCAAATAGAGTTACAGGACATACAACTGCCAAAATTACAAGCCAACATGGTTTAATTTATCATTATTTATTAAAACAATATGGAAAAGAATTTGCAAGAAAATATTATTTAGTAAATCAAAAATCTATACAAGAAATTGAAAAGATAATTACTCAAAATCAAATAGCTTGTGATTTTGAAAGACAAAATAGTTGTGTTTATACAACAAATAAATCAGAATCTGATAAGATAAATGAAGAATTACAAGCATTAAAAGAATTGGATATTGAAGCTTCAAAAATAGAAGAAGTACCATTACCTTTTGAAATTGTTTCAGCTATTGAATTCAAAAATCAAGCACAATTTAATCCTATTAAATATATAGATGGCTTAGTTAAACAGATTATAGATGCTAAGGGAAAAATATTTGAAAATACAACATGTTATGATATTAAAAGAGATGACGATAGTTATATATGTTATACAGAAGGTAATATGGTAAAAGCAAAATATGTTGTACTTGCAAGCCATTATCCATTTATAAATTTTCCTGGAGTATATTTTGCAAAGATGTACCAAAGTTCATCTTATGTTATTGGAATAGATACAAAATCAGAGCTTTTTGATGGCATGTATATAAATATACAATCTCCAATTTACTCTTTTAGAACAGCTAAAGATGGAGATAAAGAAATTCTCTTGCTAGGTGGAGGAGACCATAAAACTGGAGAAAATATATGTTATAAAGATAGTTATGGATTATTAGAAGAAAAAGCCAAACAGTGGTATCCAGATTGTGAAATAAAATATCGATGGAGTACAAGAGATTGTATAACTTTAGATAAAATTCCATATATAGGTGAGTTTTCAAATACTTTGCCTAATATGTATGTTGGAACAGGATTTAATAAGTGGGGAATGACTTCTTCAAATGTTGCAGCTAGAATTGTTACTGATAAAATTATTGGAAAAGAAAATGAATATAGCGAAGTTTTTGAAGCAACACGTTTAAATCCAATAGTAAATAAAGATGAAGTTAAAAATATGGTTAGTCAAACAGTAAAATCACTTGTTGTAGAACGAATTGAAAAGCCTGAAAAAGTGCTAAATGAAGTGATAAGTCTTGGTGATATAAAGCAAGAAAGTGGTCAGATAGTTGAGCTGAATGGAGAAAAGGTTGGACTATATAAAGATATTGAAGGAAAGATGTTTGGAGTAAAACCAGTTTGTACTCATTTAGGTTGTATTTTGAATTGGAATGATGCTGATAAGACTTGGGATTGTCCATGTCATGGTTCAAGATTTGATTATACTGGTAAGAATATATATAATCCAGCTTTAAAGGATTTAGAGAAAGTAGAGCTATAATTTTATAAAATAAAAAAATTGCAAATTGACATTATTTATGAAAAAGTCGTCAGAAAAACTTGCAATTAAATGTTAAAAGTCGTAGGAAAAACTTGCAAATTTGTCCCAAAAGTCCTCGTAAAAACTTGCACAAGTTAATAAAAAATAGTATAATATAATTAAAGAAAGAGAATTACGAGGTGATAAAAATGTTAGAGAGAAAAATTACCAGTGTATTAGAAGAGTGGAAAAAAGAAGAAAAGAAGCCATGTTTATTAATTAGAGGTGCAAGACAGGTTGGAAAAACATTTATTATTGATGATTTCGCAAAGAGAAATTATGAAAATTATATTTATATAAATTTTGAATTAACTCCCGAATATAAAAGTATTTTTGATGGAAATCTGGATATAAAAACACTAATAATGAAACTTGAAGTTACATTTCCAAACGTAAATATAGTACCTAATAAAACTATTCTATTTTTAGACGAAATACAATCTTGTCCAAATGCAAGAACCGCTTTAAAAAGCTTTGCTTTAGACGGAACAATTGATGTGATTTCATCTGGTTCATTATTAGGTTTATATTATAAAGAAGTATCATCATATCCAGTAGGATATGAAAGAGTAATAGACTTATATCCATTGGATTTTGAAGAATTTTTATGGGGAATAGGCATAAAAAAAGAAACTATAAATTATGCAAGAGATTGTTTTGAAAATATAAAACCTATGGATGAATATATAGTGAAACAATTATCAGAGCAATTTAAAATGTATATGCTAGTTGGAGGAATGCCTAATGTAGTAAATGAATATGTAAAAACAAATAGTTTATCAAGAGTGCTAATTCTTCAAAAAGCCATAGTAGAAAACTATTTGTTAGACGTTGTAAAATTTGCTGAAACTGGTAGCAAACAAAAAATTATAAATACATTCAATAGTATTCCAATACAATTATCAAAGAAAAATAAGAAATTTTTATTTTCAGAGATAAAAGAAGATGAAGAAAATGTCGGAGAAAGAAAATATGCATCATCAATAGAATGGCTAAAAGATGCAGGAATTATTAATTTTTGTTATAATTTATCAGAGCCAGCTTTACCTTTAATATCAAATATAAGATTAAATTGTTTTAAAATATATATGAGAGATACAGGCTTATTAGTTTCTATGTTAGAAGAAGGTACACAGAAAGCAATTTTAGATGATGAGTTATATATTAATCAAGGGGCATTATTGGAAAATATATGTGCCGAAGAGATAGCCACTAGACATAGTAAATTAATGTATTTTGAAAGGAAAAGTACTTTAGAAATTGACTTTATATTAAATATAGATGGAAAAGTTACAGCAATTGAAGTTAAATCGGGAAAAAATAAGCAGGCAAAATCTCTGAAATCAATAATACAAAATTATAAAACGGTAACAAGATTTATGAAATTTGAAAATGATTGTAATATTTATAAGGATGAAGAAAACGTAGAACATTATCCTTTATTTATGATTATGTTTGTATAAATATATTCTAGAAAGAAGGCTAATTATGGAGCAATATATAAATATGAAAAACAAATTAAGTTTTGATAAATTAAAAGCACCTGCACAAATAATAAAAAATGGTGGGATAGTGATATTCCCAACAGAAACAGTATATGGAATAGGAACAAATGGATTAGATGAAAATGCAATTAAAAAATTATATGAAGTAAAGCAAAGACCATTAAATAAACCTATTAGCTTGCTAGTTAATAATATAGAAATGGTAGAAAAAATTGCAAAAAATATTACAGAAGTGGAATATAAATTGATGGAAAGATTTTTTCCAGGACCTCTAACAATAATTTTAGAAAAAAGAGATATAATACCCGACATATTAACATCTAATACAAATACTATAGGAATACGTATGCCAAGTGGAGAAATAGCAAAAAAGATAATTGAGTTCGCAGGTGTACCAATCGCTACATCAAGTAGTAATATTTCAGGTAAGCCTAGTGGAACAAATATAGCTGATATAAAAAAGGATTTTGAAGGAAAAGTAGATTGCTTTATTGATAATGGCGAAAGTGAATTAGGTATTCCATCAACTGTTATAAGAATAATTGATAATATACCTCATATATTAAGACAAGGGGTAATTTCAGAAGAAGAAATAAGAAAAGTTATTGCAAATTAATTACCGTTTTGTTAAAATAAAAATGAAATAAATAATGAGGGGATGAATCAAATGAAAACAGTAAAAAAACTTTTGATTTCTATATGTTTCATGTTTTTATTCATAATACTAACAACAATAAAATCAAATGCATCAAGCAATCTACATTTAAATAAACTAGCATTTGATGCAAATATAAATTCAGATGGAAGTATGGATGTAATAGAAACATGGGATATAAAAATAAAAGATACAAATACTTTATTTAAAACATTTAAAACAGACATGAGCAAATACAGTGATATTACAAATGTGCAAGTATCAGAAATAACAAATGGTAGTGCTAGAAATTTTACAAAAATTAATACACTAATGTACCATGTGACAAAAGATAGTTACTATGGATTGATAAATGATGATGGTAATTTTGAAATTGCATGGGGAGTAGGACTAGATGATAGCAGCGCTACAAAGAAATATCAAATTTCATATACCGTAGAAGATGCAATTACAAAATATAGTGATTATGCAGAGCTATACTGGCAATTTGTAGGTTCTGATTTTGAAGTTAGTGCAGATAAAATTACAGGAACAATAACTTTGCCTTCACAAGCACAAAGTAAAGATGATTTAAAAGTCTGGGGACATACTGAAGACTTGAATGGAGAAATATATGTTACTGATTTAGACGAAATTAGTTTTGAATTAGATGGATTTAATTCTGGAAGGTATGTTGAAATTAGAACACTTTTTCCAACTTCTATGATAGTATCAACAAGTAGAATTCACGATGTTGATATTTTAAATGATGTAATAGAAGAAGAAACGGTATGGGCAAATGAGGCAAATGCTAGAAGAGCTAGAAAGGATGCAACTAATTTTTTAATAACTCTTGTAGTTGTTATTGTATGTGTTTTGCTTTCAGTGTTTAGCATATTAAGAGCGATTAAGCAAGCAAATAAATTCAAAGGAAAGACTAAATATAAACCAACACAAGAATTAGAATATTACAGGGACTTACCAAGAGAGAATGCAACTCCTGCTCAAAGCTTATATGTGTATTTTGAAACAAAAAGTGGGATAGCAGATAATGATATTGGAAAGGTAGTTTCTGCAACACTTTTAAATTTGAATTTAAAAAAACATATAGAATTTCAAGTTGAAAAAGAGAAAAATAAAGAAAAAATCACAATGAAAATTTTAAATAATGATACAAGTGATTTGTCAGCTGATGAAAAAGTAATATTTGAATTTTTACAAAAAGCATGTAAAGATAATAAAGAAATAACAGTAAAAGAATTTGAAAAATACATAAAAAGAACATCTACTACTGATATATTAGCACTTAAAACAAATATTAATGGACAGACTAAAAGGGAGTTAATTAAGCAACAAATATATGATACAGAACAAGAAAAAGTTTATAAAGACCAATCATCACAAACTACTATATATGCTATAATAATATTTTTTGCAATATTTGCAATTGCTTTTACAAGTGAATTTTTAAATATATTTGGTTATATAGGAATATTTGGATTAATAGTTTGTCAAGTTATAGCAATAGTAATTAATTCTAAAACATTAAATAAAATAAATGTATATACGCAAAAGGGAATTGATGAAAAAGAAATGTGGAGAGGCTTGAAAAAGTATATGGAGGACTTTTCTATGTTGGATAAAAGAGAAGTTCCTGAAATTGCAATATGGGAACATTTCTTAGTATTTGCAACAGCTTTTGGTATTGCTGATAAAGTATTAAAACAATTAAAAGTTGTTTATCCAAATATAGAAAGTGATTTAAATGTAAACACATATACATGTATGTATTTTATGATGAATACAAACTTTTCACGTAGTTTTTCAAATGCTATAAGTACATCAATGTCTTCTGCTTATTCTTCAGCATCTGGAGGAGGCGGAGGATTCTCTGGTGGCGGCGGCGGAGGCCGGTGGCCGGAGGTGGGGGAGGAGGTAGATAAACCTTCTCTTTTAAGTTTTTTTGAATTTTTTGTGAAAACTATTGACTTGGAGCTAACTCTAAAAGATATTATATAATAGATAAATTATTTTAAGAAAGGATGATGTGATTATGGTAAAACAAACAGCAGGTAGAGATAGTTTAGGAAATTTTGCTCCTAAATTTGCAGAATTAAATGATAAAGAAGTATATGCAGATGATGATACAAATGAAACACATGGTGGAATGTTTGGAATGGGAGAACCTAATACAGCATTTGCACAATATTTTATCGGAAATTCATATTTAAAACCATTAACTAAACCAGGTTCTTCAGTTGTATCTATTGCTAATGTTACATTTGAACCAGTAAATGATGAGCAATATTATAAATTGGGAAGTGAATAGTATGACAATAGCAGAAGTCAGTAAAAAATATGGTTTGACTCAAGATACTATTAGGTATTATGAGAAAATGGGGTTATTACCACCAGTTCCAAGAAATAGTAGTGGAATTAGAAATTTTGATGAACAATCTTGTAGATGGATTGAATTTATTAAATGTATGCGAAGTTCAGGATTATCAATAGAAGTATTAAAAAAATATGTTGAACTATTTAATAAAGGAAAATCTACAGTTAAGGAAAGAAAAGATCTTCTTATTGGGCAGAGAGAAAAATTACTTGAAAAGCAAGAAGATATTAAGAAAACCCTAGATAGATTGAATTATAAAATTGAGTTATATGATGATATTGTTTCAGGAAAAAGAAAAGATTTTATGGAAGAACCATAAATCTTTTTTTATTTTGCAATAATGATTGATATTAATATTTTTTTATGATAATATTATACCATATTTAACGAAACAAATAGAAAATACGAAAAATAATTACAGTTATGGAAGGAAAGATATTAGAAATGAATAAAAATATAAAAGGACTAACAGATAAAGAAGTTCAAGAGCAAATAGAACTAGGAAATATTAATAAAAGTCAAGAAAGCAAATTAAAAACAACAAAGCAAATAATATATGATAATGTATTTACATTATTCAATCTATATAACTTAATAATAGCAATTGCCTTGCTATGTGTAAAAGCATATACAAACACTTTCTTTTTTCTTATAATAACAATTAATGTAATAATCGGTATAGTACAAGAAATTCATGGAAGAAATTTAGTTAAGAAACTATCTATACTAAATGCATCAAAAGCTACTGTTATAAGAAATGGAAAAGAGAAAAAAATAGATATCGAAGAAATAGTATTAGGAGATATAATACTATTATCACAAGGAGACCAAATTCCTTCTGATTCATATGTATTAGAAGGAGAAGTAGAAGTTAATGAAGCACTTCTAACAGGAGAATCAGATTTAATACAAAAAAATATAGATGATAAATTACTTTCAGGAAGTTATGTTACAAGTGGAAAATGTTATGCAAAAGTTGAAAAAGTAGGAGAAGATAACTTTGCAAATAGCATAATTAGTGCTACTAAAAAATACAAAGAAAATAATTCTGAATTAATAAACTCAATGAAAAAAGTTACAAAATTCACAAGTTTTGTAATCATTCCTGTTGGAATAATACTTTTTATCCAAGCATATTTTTATAGAGAATCTGAGCTAGCACAATCAGTTATTGCCACAGCTGCAGCATTACTTGGAATGTTACCAAAAGGGTTAGTATTATTAATAACAATTGCGTTAGAATCAGGAGTTATTAAACTAGCTAAGAAAGACGTACTTGTACAAGAATTATATAGTATAGAATCTTTAGCTCATATTGATACAATTTGTTTAGATAAAACTGGTACTATAACAAGAGGAGAAATGAGAGTATCAGAAATAAAAAAATATAATGAAAAAATACTACCACATTCTTTTAATGATATGATGACTGCTTTTGTTAATGGAATGGATGATAATAATGCAACATTCCATGCTTTCAAGAAATATTTTAAAGGAGATAATTCTTTTGAAATAGCAGATAAAGTAGCATTTTCATCAGAAAGAAAATGGAGTTCAATATCTTTTAAAGAGGAAGGCTCTATTGTTGTAGGTGCTCCAGAAAGATTATTTGATAAAAGTAAAGAAAATATGCCAGAAACAATCAATGAATTGCAAAAAAACGGAAAAAGAGTTTTGGGTATAGCATATACAAAATCAATAATTAGTGAACCCGAATTACCAGAATTAGAAGTTATAGCAATAGCAATTTTGGAAGATCCATTAAGAAAAAATGCTAAAGAAATGCTAGGATATTTCAAAGAACAAGGTATTGATGTAAAAATTATTTCAGGAGACAATGCCTTAACAGTTTCTAATATTGCTAAAAAAGCAGGGTTAAAAGAATATGATTCATATATAGATTTGTCTACAATAAATACTGATGCTGAAATAGTAGATTTGGTTGATAAATACAGCATTTTTGCAAGAGTTTTACCACATCAAAAAAGTATTATTGTAAAAGCATTGCAAGCTAAACAACACAAGGTTGCAATGACAGGTGATGGAGTTAATGATGTAATTGCACTAAGAGAATCAGATTGTAGTATAACACTTCCAGAAGCGACAGATAGTGCAAAACAAGTATCACAAATAGTTTTACTAAATTCAGATTTTAGCGTATTAAAAGATGTAATGATGGAAGGTAGAAGAGTTGTTAATAATATAACAAAAGTAGCAAGAATATTCTTTATAAAAACAATCTATTCTGTGCTATTATCAATATTCTGTATATTAGCAAATATGGAATTTCCATTTATACCAATACAAATAACATTAGTAGATTTAGTAATAGAAGCATATACATCATTCTTTATAACATTTGAAAAGAATAAAAAACCTGTCACAGGCTCATTTCTACGAACGGCATTAACAAATGCTATGCCATTTGCAGTAGTTATAATGTTTAATATAATATTCTTAACATTCTTCAGAGATACATTAGGAATATCACAAGATATTGCAACAACAATGATGTATTTGTTGATAGGATTTGTTAGTATATTAGCAGTACAAGAGGTCTGCAAACCATACACGAAAGTCCATGTATTCTTATTTGTAACAACAGCAATAGGATTCTATGTAGCAGTTATATTATTTAAAAACATATTACAAATATCATTATCATTACAACCTAATGAATTAATAATAACACTAATTTTAGCAGTTATAAGCTATATCTTAATTGCAGTTAAAAGAAGTGTATACAAAAGAAAAAATATATAATAAATTTAAATTTAATAAAGGGGGATTTTTTATGAAAAAGAAAAGTGTTATAGCTATTGTTATAGCAGTTATTGCTATCGTACTTGTAGTAGGAGAAATAGTCATATTTCTTGCTAGTGGATTTACACAAGAATTAGCTATAAAAAATGAAATTCAACAAATGGATGAAATGACAAACGATGTAGAAAATGTCGATATTGAGGCATTTAACCAAAAGGCTGATACAATTGTTACAACAGGTGATTATGCAATAGTTGAACAAGCTGTTAAAGCTTATCTTAAAGAAAGTGTAAATTATACACTAGAAATTAAAGCATTACTAGATGATGAACAAATGGCAAATATAGTAACAGCAGATAATTACCAAACTGATGGACCTGACTTTGTCCAAACTACTCAATATCTAAGTGATTCTAAAGCAAAATTAGAAGAGGCTAAAACTAAATTTCCAGAAATGTTTACTGAAGAAAAAATAATGTCATATATCGATGGAAAAATTGATGATGAATATTACATTGACTTTTATAAAGAAGTAGCTATTGGAAGTGAAGCAGAATTAATGCCTCAAGAAGATTTAGATACAATTAATTCATCTTTAGATACTGTAATTAATATACTAAATATCGAAGAAGAAATGATTAATCTTTTAAAAGATAATAAAGGAACTTGGACAATAGAAGATGGTATGATAATGTTTACTTCTGATAGTGTATTAACAACATATAATGACCTTGTAGCAGAATTACAATCAGTTGCTAATATCCTTCTTTAGTGTGAATTAAAGGAGGAATTTTTTATGGAAAGAATAAGATTAAGTAATATTACCAAAAATTATGGAGATAGAAAAATATTTGAAATTCCAGATTTAATAATTCAAGATAACCAAAAAATTGGTATAGTTGGAAAAAATGGTGCAGGAAAATCTACATTTCTAAATATTATTTCTGGAGATATTAAACCAGATAGTGGAAATATAAAAATTAATGGGAAAATGTCATATATTAAGCAATTAGATGAAATTGGAACTAACAGAAAAATTAGTGGTGGCGAAAAAATGTTGCAAACAATTAATTTATCATTGCAAGAGAATCCAGATATTTTATTAGCAGATGAACCATCAAGTAATTTAGATATGTTTAATATAGAATATGTAACAAAAAAATTAAAGGAATTTAAAGGAACTTTATTACTAATATCTCATGATAGAACTATATTAGATGAGGTATGTAATTATATTATTGAAATTGAAAATGGCGAAATTATAGAATATAAAGGAAATTATAGTTCATATAAAAAGCAAAAGAATGGAAAATTAGAAAGAGAAAAATTTGAGTATTCCCAATATGTCAAAGAAAAGAACAGATTGGAACATGCTATTATAGCAAGTAAAAATTCTGCAAAATCAATGAGAAAAGCACCTAAAAGAATGGGAAATTCCGAAGCTCGTCTGCATAAAAGAGAATCAAGTGAGATAAAAGAAAAATTAGAAGGACATTCAAAAGCACTTGAAACTAGACTAAATCACTTAGAAATAAAGGAAAAACCTTTACCTGAATATAATATCTATTTTGTAACACCTGAAAGTAGTAAAATAAAGAGCAAAAATATAGTATCATGTGATGATTTTTCTTTAGAAATTAATCATAAACAATTATTGAAACATGCTAAAATCTATATACCTTCAAATAGGAAAACAGCATTATTAGGAAAAAATGGAATTGGAAAAACAACTTTAATTAAAGAAATACTTAGTAAGAATAATCTTTTTTCAATAAATCCACAAGCGAAAATAGGATATTTTAGCCAAGATTTAAGTATTCTCGATGAAAATATTTCGATTTTAGAAAATGTTATGATTGATAGTATTCAAAGTGAGACAACTATAAGAAATGTATTGGGAAATTTGAGTATTAAGGATAATAAAGTTTATGAAATTGTGAAAAATCTAAGTGGAGGGGAGAAGGTAAAAGTTGCTTTAGCCAAACTTCTTGTCTCAAATTCTAATTTTCTAATTTTAGATGAACCTACAAATTTTCTGGATATAGAATCAATCGAAGGATTAGAATTGCTGATTAAGCAGTACTCAGGAACTGTTTTAGTGATTTCACATGATAAGAGATTTGTAGATAATGTATGTGATAATATAATTTTATTTAAAGATAAAAAGTTGGTACAATTTGATGGGAATTATTCTGATTATTTAAAATACGAAGAAAATAAAGATAAAAATAAAGCACTTTCTAATGATAGATTAGTACTTGGATTTAGACTTACTAAGTTGGATTCAGAAATATCTTTGGAGAATGATTCTAATAAAAAACTTTTATTGGAAAAAGAACGTGAAGAGATTTTATTAAAATTAAAAAATTCTTAGATATTGCTTTTGTATAAAATTAAAGGGGATTATGTTTTATGAAAAAGAAGAAATGGTTATTTATAATTTTAATTACAATATTATCTATAGTTTGGATAATTTGTATGCATTTTACTACTTTAGAGCTAATAGAAAATATTAATCGTAATATAAAAGAAGATTATAGCTTGAAAGTTCCAGAAAATGAGAATTCAAATTTAGGTATTGGTGAGAAATTATATACTAAAACTTTTGGAAGCTATGTTGTATCTAATAACTGGATTGAAAGTGAGGAACATTCTACAAATTCTAAGTTTTTCTATGTAGCTAGTGGAGAAGAAAGGGAAGAGAGGCCTAATAATATTTCAGTTAATGCAGGAACTAATAAATATAGTGGTTCTGAACATGAAAAATTTAGAGATGCTATATTATCGCAGCTTTCATATCAAATTTCTAATTCTCCAGATTGTACTCTTAATGCGAATGGCAGTTTTACTAAGGATAATAATTACGTGGTTTATGAGTTTGATATTTTTGAAAAAAGTGATAATATTATGACAAAACAATTTTATATTGTTGGAGATTATAAATATGTATTGGTTCACGAAACTGTTTATAATTTTCCTTCAGATGAAGTAGATGCAGTTACTAAGAAGATAGTGGATAGTTTTGAGTGGAAGGACTAATATATAAAGAACGTCAAGATTTTAGGTTTTGACGTTTTTTGGGTTAGTTTATTTCTGAAGTATAATAATGTTCTTTTATACTTTCTTGTATTTTTTTCTTTAATGTGTCTTTGTAGTATACATTATATACTGGGTATCTTAATAAATCTATTTCTAGCTCTTCAAATAAATCATTAATAAATTTATCTCTTTCGATGTTGTGATGTATATTTTAGGTTTATAATATTTTGTGTAGTTAGTTTAATGTTCTTCTTTTAGATTGTTTTCTTGACTATTATTTATAGCTATATTTTCTGCTATTTTATTATTTTTACTGCTTTCATTTTTTGTCCCTTTTAATAGAATTAGTATAATTATTGCTATTATTATGATTATTAGTAATACCATTTTATTACCCTTAATTATTATAGCATATATTATTTATATTTGTATAGTTTTATATAAATAAAACTATTAATATTTTATTTATAATTAAATGTTTATTTATTGACAAAGTCTCGATTTTACTATATACTGACTTTGCCTACTTGCTTAGAGGCAGGAGGGAGGTTCTCTCATTGAAACATTTATTGCAATTGCTAAATATATTTTATCACTTAATTTATTATATGTCAAATTTTTAGTTTTATAAAAAAATAAAAATGTATAAATAAAAAATAGGGGGAATATAAATATCTCCTTGTATTTATCAATATATAACATTGCACGGATTTTAAACACTTTTTCATAGACAAAAATTTTGTAAGCATTCAAAATGCTTAATTTTTTTGTCAAATTTTCGAA
>CALXKC010000019.1 GCA_944388775.1 uncultured Clostridia bacterium
CTTTAACACAATTAGTTAACTACTAAAGTTAGCTATTTTTTTGTGCAAAAAGTGCCATAACTTGCTTAACATTATACAAGAAATTTACATAAAAGTCAATGGATTCCTAAATGCATTATACATAAAAGATAATAATTAAATTTATATTTAAGAAAAAATTAAGAAAATATACCAAAAATGGTATATTTTTTTTTGTTTATATGATAGAATAGCACTAGCAAAAAATAAAAGACAACATGAATAAAAAAGATAGGAGAGTGGAAAAATTGTCAGAAGTAAAATACAAGAGAGTATTACTAAAATTAAGTGGAGAAGCATTAGCGGGAGAACAAAAGACAGGAGTAGATGTAGAAACAGTAGGAAAAATATGTGATAAAATAAAAGAAATAGTAGATATGGGAGTACAAGTAGCAGTAGTAGTTGGAGGAGGAAACTTCTGGAGAGGAAGAAACGGACATCAAATGGAAAGAACAACAGCAGACTACATGGGAATGCTTGCAACAGCAATGAATGGATTAGCACTTCAAGATGCGTTAGAAGCAAGAGGAGTATATTCAAGAGTACAAACATCAATAGAAATGAGAGAAATAGCAGAACCATTTATACAAAGAAAAGCAGAAAAACACTTAAATAGAGGAAGAGTAGTAATATTTGCATGTGGTACAGGACATCCATATTTTACAACAGATACAGCAGCAGTACTAAGAGCAATAGAAATAAAAGCAGAAATAATACTACTTGGAAAAACAATAGATGGAGTATACTCTGCAGATCCAAAATTGGATCCAACAGCTAAAAAATATGATGAAATATCTTATATGGAAGTTCTAGAAAAAGATTTAAAAGTTATGGATTCAACAGCAACAGCAATGTGCAGAGATAATGATATGCCTTTATTAGTATTTGAAATAGCGAAACCAGAAAATATAGTAAAAGCTATAATGGGTGAGAAGATAGGAACAATAGTTAGATAAGGTTGAAAAATTTAATTCTTTTCCAACCAATTTGTAAATTAAGAAAGGAATGAGATTAAAAATGGATTATACAAATTTAAAAGAAAAAATGGAAAAATCAATAAGTGTATATAGTGAAAGACTAGCAGAAGTAAGAGCTGGTAGAGCTAACCCAGCAATTTTAAATAAAGTAAAAATAGACTATTATGGAACACCAACACCAATAAATCAAGTGGCAGGAATTTCAGTTCCAGAAGCAAGATTAATTGTAATTCAACCATGGGATGCAAGCATATTAAAAGAAATAGAGAAAGCAATTTTGACATCAGAAATTGGAATAAACCCAAACAATGATGGAAAAGTAATAAGACTAGCATTTCCTGAATTAAATGAAGAGAGAAGAAAAGAAATAGTAAAAGATGTTCGTAAAATGGCTGAAGAAGCAAAAGTTGCAGTTAGAGCAATAAGAAGAGAAGGAATAGATGAAGCTAAAAAACAACAAAAAGATGGAGATATTACAGAGGATGAATTAAAACAAGCAGAAAATGAAATTCAAAAAATTACAGACAAAAGTATTGAAGAAATTGATAAAATATTAGAGAATAAAGAAAAAGAAGTAATGTCAGTTTAGAAAGATTAAAAGATAATTACAATTTTGGCTGTGCACAGTGGTAAACTCGTTTTCATGGCCAAAATTTAATTCTTTTCTAATCAAGATATAATTTAGCTAATTAATTAAAATTCTCAGGAGAGAAGAAAATGGAATTTAAAGAGGAATTAAAAGAATACCAAAATAAGATAAATGAAGAGTTAGAAAAATATTTAAGAAAAAGTAATTGCCCAGAAAAAGTTTTAAATGATTCTATGGAATATAGTTTAATGGCTGGTGGAAAACGTTTAAGACCTATTTTGGTATTATCAACATTTAAATTATTTGATGAACAAATTGCAACTTGCATGCCATATGCAGTTGCAATTGAAATGATTCATAACTTTTCATTAATTCATGATGATTTACCAGGAATTGATAATGATGATTTTAGACACGGAAAGCCAACAAACCATAAAAAATTTAATGAAGCGACCGCGATTTTAGCAGGTGATGGCTTATTAAATTATGCATATATGGTTATAAGTCAAGATTTAAATAAAACTTTGAAAAAGCAAACAGAATCAAATATTAATGAAAAAGAATTGAAAAATAAAACAAGAGTTTTTGAAGAATTTTCACGGAGCAGTTGATAGAATGATTGCAGGGGAATATATAGATACAGAGCTAGAAGGAAAACAAATTTCAGCAGAAACATTAGAATATATTCACAAGAATAAAACAGGAGCACTATTAAAACTATGTGTTAGAATGGGAGCAATACTTGCAAATGCAAGCGAAAAAGATATTGATAAATTAACAAATTATGCAGAAAAAATCGGTTTAGCATTTCAAATCAAAGATGATATACTATCTGAAGAAGGAAATGAAGAAATTTTAGGAAAACCAGTTGGAAATGATAAAGAATTAGAAAAATGTACATATGTATCTCAATACGGACTAGAAAAATCAAAAGAGATTCTAAATAAAATTACAAAAGAAGCTATAAGTGAATTAGATGAATATGGAGAAAAGGCGGACTTTCTAAGAGGTTTGGCTAGATATATTCAAAATAGAAACAAATAAGAGAGGTTGAAAAATGGATTTTGATAAAAATTATATGCCAAAACATATTGCAATCATAATGGATGGAAATAGAAGATGGGCAAAAGCACAGGGAAAACCAGCAAGTTTTGGACATAAAGAAGGAGCAAAAACACTTGAAAAGATTGTGAGATATGCAAATAAAATAGGATTAGGATATATAACAGTATATGCCTTTTCAACAGAAAACTGGAAAAGAACAGAAGATGAAGTAAAAGCATTAATGCTATTATTACAAAACTACCTAGATGATTACTCAAAAAGAGCAGATACAGAAAATATAAGAGTAAAAATATTAGGAGACATATCTGCACTTTCAGATGGAATGCAAAAAAGTATAATAAAATGTATGGAAAGAACAAAATATAATACAGGAGTAACATTCAATATTGCATTAAACTATGGTGGAAGAGATGAAATTGTAAAAGCAGTAAAAGAAATTGCAAGACAAGTTGAAGAAGGAAAAATAAAGGTAAATGAAATAAATGAGGAAATTATATCAGAACATCTATACACGAAAAATGAGCCAGATCCAGACTTAGTAATTAGAACAAGTGGAGAATTAAGATTAAGCAATTTCTTGCCATGGCAATCAGTATATTCAGAATTACTATTTGTACAAAAAAATTGGCCTGATTTTACTGAAGAAGATTTAGATAATGCAATAATGGAATATCAAAAAAGAACAAGAAAATTTGGAGCAAATTAAAGGAGAGAAACATGGATATAAAAAGAATAACATCTGGACTATTAGGATTTCCACTAGTATTAATAATTTTATTAATAGGGAATAGATATATAGTAGATATAGCTTTAGCAATAATTGCATTACTTGCAATGAATGAATATTTTAACGCAGTACAAAAAGTATCAAATCCTGTAAGATGGGTAGGGTATTTAAGTTGTTTTAGTATAGCAATAATTCATCTTGTACCAGTAGAATCGCTAAATATGGTAGTAACACTTTCAGTACCAACAATTTTATTAATATTATTTGCGCAAGTAATTGCAACAGATATGAAAACGTCATTTAAAGATATAGCATATACTTTTTTAGGAATATTTTATGTAGTATTTTTCATGATGTTTGTAGCATTTATAGATGGAATGCAAAATGGAAAAATATTAATATGGTATGCAATAATTGCAGCTTGGGGAACTGACATATTTGCATATTTTATAGGAAAACATTTTGGAAAACACAAATTTAGCAAAGTAAGTCCTAAAAAATCAATAGAAGGATGTATAGCAGGAACAGTTGGAGCAATACTATTAATGTTGTTGTACACATATGTAGCAAATACATTCTGGGGTATGAACTATTCTTACGGATTTATAGCTATGATTGGATTAATACTTAGCTTAATCGGACAAATAGGTGACTTTGCAGCATCAAGTATTAAAAGATATGTAGATATAAAAGATTATAGCAATCTTATACCAGGTCATGGAGGAATGCTAGATAGAATAGATAGTTTAATATTCTTAGCACCATTTGCATATGCACTATTTACATTATTATAAGAAGGGATTAGGGGGACGGTCCTAAAAATCCCTAAAAACAGGGAACGGGGGACGGACCTTAAAATATAAAAAATAAATGATAATATCTTAATAATTTATCTCATTTCTCGGCTAACATTACATCTTGAATAAATTCTAAAATTATCAAGCAGGTACTTCTCGAAGCGAGTTTGAGATTCTCCTACTTGATAATTAAAGAATTTATAACAAGATTACATTCGCATTCGAAATTTCATAAATTATTAAGATATTATCATTTGTATAAATAGAATGAGTAAAGGTCCGTCCCCGAATCCCCGAAAAACGGGATTTTTAGGACCGTCCCCCTAGTCCATGATTGAAAGGAGAAAAAGTTGATTTCATTTTTAATTGCAGCAATCAAAATAATTATATTGCTTGGTTTTCTAATTTTAATTCATGAAGCAGGTCATTTTACAGTTGCAAAACTTTGCAAAGTAAAAGTAAATGAATTTGCAATAGGATTTGGACCTGTAATATGGAAAAAACAAGGAAAAGAAACAAAATATGCTTTACGATTAATACCATTAGGTGGTTTTGTGAGCATGGAAGGCGAAGATGAAAGATCAGAAGATGATAGGTCCTTTTCAAAAGCTAGTATTCCAAAAAGAATGGCAATTGTTGTAGCTGGAGCAACTGTTAATATAGTATTTGCAATAATAGTATATTTTGCTTTAATCGCAACAAGTGGAACATATATATCAAATAAATTAGCAAGTACAATAGATGGATATGCTGCACAGCAAATTGGTTTACAAAGTGGAGATGAAATAATAGAAATTGACGGAGAAGAAGTAAAAAGCCAAAAAGATATAAATGAAATAGTTACAAATTCTAATGGAGAAGAAATTAATATAAAAGTAAATAGAAGTGGAGAAATTTTAGAATATACTACAAAACCAACAGAAGTACCAGTAAAGTCAACAGGCATTTATTTAGATGATAATGCAAAAATTGTTACAGTGGAAAAAGGAAGTAGTAGTGAAAGAAGTGGAATACAAGCAAATGATAAACTAATTAAAGTAAATGATGTAGAAATTAATGGAGATCCTAATAAAGCAGTTGAAGCAATTAATGAAAAAGGTCTAAATACAATGGTATTAACAGTAGAAAGAAATGGCGAGCAACTAGAAATAGAATTAACACCAGATTATTATTCAACATATTATTTAGGAGTGAACTTAGAACAAGCACCAGATACATTCTGGAATAGATGTATAAATGGTGGAATGCAAACAGCAGAGTTTTTAGGTTCAATAGTAGATAGCATCAAACAATTATTTACAGGTCAAGTTGGAGTTGACCAAATGATGGGACCAGTTGGAATTTCAGAAGTAATTGCAAAAACAGATGGAGTTAGAGAATTTTTCCAAATGATGGCTTTGATTTCACTATCTCTTGGAGTTACAAACTTGTTACCAATTCCAGCACTTGATGGTGGAAAGCTATTAATTTTAATTATTGAAGCAATTAGAAGAAAGCCGTTAAAACAAGAAACTGAAATAAATATACAATTGTTAGGCTTTTCAATATTAATAGCACTTTCACTTTATGTTTCATATAATGATATATTAAGGATTTTTTAGATAAAATTATATAAATATGAATTAAAAAGCACGCAAATTTTTTAATATATAAAATAATTTGTGTGCTTTTTAATATGTGAGATTAATTATCAGTTATATCAATAGGACAGCCAAGTATTTTTAGTATTTCTTGTTTGTCTTTTTCTGATAAATTTAAATAGAGAAATAAATCTTTTTTGAAAGCTAGACGTGCTATTTTCGTGTTCTCTGGAGATGGCAAAAAAACATAATAAAATAACATATAAAAACTAGTGCCATCATTGAAAGTAAAGAATACCCATACAACGTTATCTGCAATTTTCTTAAAGTTTATTGATTTCTCCATAATACCTCTTTCTGCCATATATTTATATGGACTTGAAAATATATTGAAAAGTTACGTTTATTTGATAATAACACTTTCTACAAAATGTTTCAAGTTACAAAACAAAATAATTTGCAAAAACATTTGACAAATGCAATCATTTAATAGATAATATAAATATCAAAAAAGCAAAAGAAATAAAAAACACAAAAAAGAAAAAATAAATAGATAAAAAACAAAGGAGGAACAAAAGAAAATGTACATATTTAATAGAATAACTGTAAACCCACAATTACCAAAAAGAATAGAAAAACTATCAGAAATCTCAAACAACCTATGGTGGTCATGGAACACAGAATTTCTAAGACTATTCCAAAAAATCGACAGAGACTTATGGGAGCAATCAAACAAAAACCCAATCAAATTTTTAAAACATGTATCACAAGAAAGACTAGAATTAGCAGCAAGAGATATAACCTTTCTAAAAGAATACGACAAAGTAGTAGACCATTATGAAGGGTATATGAACAGCAAAAATACATGGTTCTCAAGCAAATATCCAGAAAACAAAAAAGACCTAATTGCATATTTTTCAGCAGAATATGGACTAGACCAAACAATACCAATCTATTCAGGAGGATTAGGTATTTTATCTGGTGACCATTTAAAATCTGCAAGTGACTTAGGAATTCCACTAGTTGGAGTAGGTTTACTATATAAACACGGATACTTCAAACAAAAAATAAATGGATATGGAATTCAAGAAACAGAAAACAATGGAATAGATTTATACGATTTACCAATAAATCCAGTAAAAGATGATAAAGGTGAAGATTTAACAATATTTGTTAAATTTCCAAAAAGAAGATTATATCTAAAAGTATGGCAAATAAATGTAGGAAGAGTAAAACTATATCTATTAGACTCAGACATTGATAAAAACCATCAAGAAGATAGAAACGTAACATTACAACTTTATGGTGGAGACCAAGAAATGAGAATAAGACAAGAAATTGTTTTAGGACAAGGTGGAGTAGAGCTATTAACAAAATATCTACATTTAAATCCAACAGTATACCATATGAATGAAGGACATTCAGCATTCTTAAATTTAGAAGTAATTAAAAACTTAATAAAAGAAAAACAAATATCTTTTGATATGGCAAAAGACATAGCAAGTTCAAAAACAGTATTTACAACACATACACCAGTACCAGCAGGAAATGACATATTCCCAATTGCTTTAGTTGAAAAATATTTCAAAGATTTCTGGCCAAGATTAGGACTTTCAAGAGAAGAATTCTTAAAACTAGGAATGAAACCAGGACCAGACCTAGAAGAAGGATTCAATATGGGAATATTAGCATTAAAAATAGCTGGAAAGAAAAATGGAGTAAGTAAATTACATGGAGCTGTTTCAAGAGAACTATTTAGCGAAGTATGGCCAAACATTGCAGCAAATGAATCTCCAATTGGATATGTAACAAATGGAATTCACACATGTTCATGGCTTGCACCAAGAATGAAAGAATTATACAACAAATATTTAATTCCATATTGGCAAGATAATATTCATCAAAATCATGTGTGGGAAAAAATCAGAAACATTCCAGATGAAAAGTTATGGAGTGTACATGTTGACCAAAAGAAAAAATTAATAAAACTTGTAAAAGAAAGCACAATGGAAAGATTAAGACGTTGTGGATATGGATATGAAGAGATAAATGAAATTATTTCAAAACTAAATCCAGAAGCTTTAACTATAGGATTTGCAAGAAGATTTGCAACATATAAAAGAGCAACATTAATATTTAAAGATTTAGAAAGAATTACTCAAATATTAAATAATAGTGAAAGACCTGTACAAATAATATTTGCAGGAAAAGCACACCCAGCAGATAAAGAAGGACAAGATTTAATAAAATATATACATGAAATATCAATGATGCCACAATTTAAAGGAAAAATATTCTTGTTAGAGAACTATAATATAGAAATTTCAAGATATTTAATAAGTGGAGTAGATGTATGGTTAAATAATCCAAGAAGACCAATGGAAGCATCAGGAACATCAGGACAAAAAGCATCAGTAAATGGAGTAATAAACTTCAGTGTACTAGATGGATGGTGGGCAGAAGGATATACACAAACTAATGGATGGACAATTGGAACAAATGCAGAATATGATTCATACGAAGCACAAGACGTAGCAGATAGCCAAAGTATGTATCATACATTAGAAGAAAAAATAATACCAACATATTATGAAAAAGATAAAAATGGAATATCTAAAAAATGGTTAGAGATAATGAAAAATTCAATAATAACAACAGGAGGAAAATATAGCACATCAAGAATGTTGGTAGATTATACAAACCAATACTATATACCACTATGCAATCTAACTAAAAAATATTACGAAAATATGGATAATGTAGCAGAATTTAATTCATGGAAAAAAGATTTATATATTAATTGGAAAGATATAAAGATTACACAAGTAAATAACTTAGACAATATAACAATTGATGCTGGAAATAACATAGATGTAAGTTGTGAAGTAGAATTACCAAATATAGATGTAGAAAATGTAACAGTAGAAGTGTATTATGGAAAAATCTTAGAAAATGGAATAGTAGAAGATGTATCTATAATACCTATGAAATTAGAAGAGCAAGATGACGAAAAGAAAAAATATTATTTCACAGCAAAAATTGAATTAACAACAGGTGGAAATTATGGCTATACATTCCGTGTAATGCCAAAACACGAAATGCTACTAGAACCAGCAAACTTAGACTTAGTAAAATGGATAACAAAATAGAGGGATTAGGGGGACGGTCCTAAAAATCCCTAAAAACAGGGATTTAGGGACGGACCTTGAAGGCAATTTTAAAAAATTAGAGATTTGAAAAAAATTAGAGAAACGCTTGACAAATTATAAAAAGATAGTGTATAATATTATACGTTACAAGAAGAAGTCAAGCTTCTCACCTTATCTTAAGAGGAAAAAGGTTAGAAATTAAATATTTTAGTATATAGAAAAATCATAACTATTTACTATGGTATTTTGAATTTGACTTGTAACAAAAGTCAAATTTTTTAATTTATTGGAGGTGTTTTATATAAAACAGGAATTACCAATCAACAGACAAATCAGAGCAAAAGAAGTACAACTAATTGGAGAAACAGGAGAAAAATTAGGAGTTGTATCATTTCAAGAAGCTTTATCAAAAGCAGAAGATAAGAACTTAGACTTAGTGCTAGTAGCACCAAATTCTAATCCACCAGTTTGTAAAATAATGAACTATGGAAAATACAAATTTGAGCAAGCAAAAAAAGAAAAAGAAGCTAAGAAAAAACAAAAAGTTCTTGAAGTAAAAGAAATAAGAGTAACTCCAAATATTGAAGAACATGATTTTGGATTCAAAGCAAAAAATGCAAGAAAGTTTATTGAAGACGGAAACAAAGTTAAAATCACAGTACGCTTTAGAGGAAGAGAAGTAAACAACTCAAAAGCAGGAGAAAACGTTTTAAATAAATTTATCTCAGCATTAGAAGATGTTGCAAATGTAGAAAAAGCACCAAAATTAGAAGGTAGAAATATGTTTACAATTTTAGCTAAAAAAACAGAAAAATAATTGATAATATAAAATATTAAAACAATTAAAAATCTGTTAATATAAAGTTATAAAACGAAAGGAGCGAATAACTATGCCAAAATTAAAAACAAATAAGGCTGCTAAAAAAAGATATTCATTAACAGCTACAGGTAAAGTTAAAAGAACAAAATCAAACAGAAGACATTTACTTGCAAATAAAACAAGTAGACAAAAAAAATCAGGAAAAATTCAAAATGCTTATGCAGATAAAACATGTGAAAATACAATCAAAAAATTACTACCTTATGGTAATTAAAAAGAGGAGGGAATATAAATGGCAAGAGTAAAAACAGCAAGAACAACAAGAGCAAGACACAAAAAAGTATTAAAACAAGCAAAAGGATACTATGGTGCAAAACATTATAGATTTAGAAATGCAAACCAAGCAGTTATGAAATCTTTATCATATGCATATGTTGGAAGAAAAGATAAAAAAAGTAATTTTAGAAAATTATGGATAGCAAGAATAAATGCAGCAGCAAGAATGAATGGTATAACATATAGCAAAATGATAGCTGGATTAAAGAAAGCAAATGTTACAATTAACAGAAAAATGTTAGCTGAAATAGCTGTAACTGATCCAAAAGCATTTACAGAAATAGCTGAAATAGCAAAAAAAACATAAATTGCTAAGAAAATTAGAAATAGATAAAACAACGAATATTAAATTTTAGAAATGAAAATAAAGCTATACTATTTTATAAAACAAAAATTATAAAATAAATAGCTCTATTTTTTTGCTCAAATATCTAAGGCTTAAAAACTCAGTTAGAAGTTTAAGTTAAAAAACGCAGTTTTATATAAAAATTAAAATTACTGCTTCTTCATTTTAGGTTTAGAAATAAGTGCGGCTAAATATCCAAAAAATACAGCAGCAGCAATTCCACCTGCAGCAGCCTTAACACCACCAACAAAAGCACCAACTAGACCCATTTGTTGAACAGCTTCAATAGCACCTTTAGCTAAATTGTAACCAAAACCAGTTAAAGGAACAGTAGCACCAGCTCCTGCAAAATCAACCAAATATTGATAAACACCAAGCCCACCTAAAATAGCTCCAGTAGTAACAAAAATAACTAAAATTCTAGCAGGAGTTAATTTGGTTTTATCAATTAAAATTTGACCAATTACACAAATGATTCCAGCAGTAACAAAACATTTTAGTAGTATTGTCCAATCAAAAACAGTAGCCCAATTAATATCCATAATAACAAATCCTTTCTCAAATTGATAAGTAAAGGTCCGTCCCCAAATCCCTAAAATCAGGGATTTTTAGGACCGTCCCCTAATCCCGGTTAAACTTCTATGCTAATTGCATGTGCAATTCCAGGTATGCTTTCTCCCTGTTGAGAAGTTGTTGAATTCATTAATGCACCAGTAGCAATCAATAGCATCTTTTTAATTTTTCTTTCTTTTAATTGTTTAAAGAAATATCCGGAAAAAACTGTACCACAACATGCACAACCACTACCACCGCTATGAGTGTCTTGTGCGTTTTTATCAAATATTAAAACTCCACAATCATTATAATTTGATTTAATATTATAACCTTTAGATTTCAGAATATCTATAACTATTTCTTTTCCAATATAACCTAAATCACCACTAATAATAGCATTATAATAACTTGGATTTCTACCTGTATCCTCAAAATGAGCAATTAAAGTATCTGCAAAAGCTGGAGCCATTGCAGCACCCATGTTATTTCCATCTTTAATACCCATATCAACAATCTTACCAGGAGTAATATGTGTAATATATGGACCAGTTCCACTTTTTGTTAAAATAGTTGCACCAGAACCAGTAACTGTCCACTGACTTGATGGGGGTCTTTGATTACCTAATTCTAATGGAAAACGAAATTGCTTTTCTGCACTACAAAAATGACTAGATGTAGCACACAAAACATTTTCAGCAAAACTTTCAGCACAAATTGCACCTAAAGACATAGACTCAACAAATGTAGAACAAGCACCAAATACTCCAAAAAATGGAATATTTAACTCTCTTAGGCCAAAACTTGAAGAAATACATTGGTTTAACAAGTCTCCTGCAAACATACAATCAATTTTATCACTAGGAACTCCAGATTTTGAAATAACAGTATTAACAGTTTCTTTTATAATCTTACTTTCAGCCTTTTCCCAAGTTTTTTCTCCCCAGAATTCATCATCTAAAGTTTGGTCAAAATATTTTGCAAGTGGGCCTTGAGCTTCTTTTGGACCAACAATAGATGCACATTCAAGAATTGTTGGGGGATTATCAAAACTAATAGATTGATTACCAACTTTTTTCAAAAAATCATCTCCTCTAAACAAGTGTCACATTTTGAGTATTAAATATAAGATAAATAATACCAACTAATATTGAAGCAGAAATACCAAAAACCAGTACTGGTCCTGCGACAGTAAACATTTTTCCACCAACACCCATAACATAACCTTCAGATTTGTATTCCATTGCGGGTGATACAATTGAATTTGCAAAACCAGTAATAGGAATTAAAGAACCAGCACCAGCAAATTTTCCTATTTTATTAAAAAGATTTAATCCTGTTAGAAAAGCAGAAATTCCAATTAATAAAATAGAAACAATAGTACCAGAAGTTGCGGTATCAAAACCTCTTTCTTTACAAATATTAAGAATTATTTGCCCAATACTACATATTAAACCTCCGAACCCAAAAAGCATTAAAACAGTTTTTTAATATTGGAGAATTAGGAGATTTTTTATCAACATACTTTTGATAAGTTTGTTTTGTTTCTAATGGATCCATGATTAACGACCTTCCTTTCCTTGTCAAAATTGTAATTATTTTTCAACTCTTCCTCCTGAATGATTTTTTCTATCCAAATCAACAATAAAGCTAACATCCAAATCAACAAAATATTCAGAAATCTTATTACCATCAATATTAGCCCTTTGCTCAATAATTTTAACTTCAGATAAATAATCAATAGTTTTAGAAGCTTCAGCAATTGCTTTTACAATTGCATCTTTCCATGATACAGTAGAATTACCTGTAATAATTAAATGTTTTTTAATATCCACTTTAAATCATCCTTTCACAATGCCCAAAAGAGATTTTAATAAGATGTGTCCCAGAATGGACAAAAATGTCCAAACAGAAACGTCCCCAATTGGACATTCAAACTTTTAAAATTATCTTTTCCACAACTTAGAAAAAATATACAAAAAATATAGAAATTTTATACAAAAAAATATATAATAAAAATGAAAAATAAAAGGAAGGAAAATGGAAACAATAATGATTGATAAAACAAGAGAACTAGCATTGAAAATTTTATATAAAATAGATAAAGAAAAAGCATATTCAAATATTGTACTAAATGAAATGATAAACCAAAATAAAAAAGAGCTAACAAATAAAGATATAGGATTAATCTCAGAAATAGTATACGGAACTACAACATGGAAACTTACATTAGATGAAATAATAAAAAAATATTCTAAAATAAAATTAAAAAAAATCTCAACATGGATCTTGAACATTTTAAGAATGGGTATATATCAAATTATATTTTTAGATAAAATTCCAAAATCAGCAGCAGTCAATGAAAGTGTGAATCTTGCTAAAAGATATGGACACAAATCAAGTAGCAATTTTGTAAATGCCATTTTAAGAAAAGTAACAGTAAAAGATTATGAAGAATTCTTTCAGTTAAAAGATGATATCCAAAGAATTTCTATTACAAATTCAATGCCTATATGGATTATAGAAGAACTTGCAAAACAATTAGATGATATAAAAAAAGTGGAAGAAATAGCTATTAATTCTAATTTAAGACCACATTTATCAATAAGAATAAATAATTTGAAAATTGCGAAAAATAAAAATATAGAACAAGAATTAATTAAAAAATTAGAAGAAAAAAATATAGAGGTAAAACAAGGGTTATTAGAAGATTTTTTGATTTTAAAAAATGCAAAAAATATAGAAAATATGGAAGAATTCAGACAGGGACTTTTTACAATACAAGATGAAACGGCAGGATTAATCCCGATTATATTAAATCCAAATAAAACAGATGTGATCTTAGATGCATGTAGTAGTCCTGGAGGAAAAACCACGTATTTAGCAGAAATGATGAAAAACCAAGGGATAATTGAAGCTTGGGACATTCATGAACATAGAACAAAATTAGTAGAAAATACTGCTAGAAGATTAGGAATTACAAATATAGAAACTAAAGTAAATGATGCAACAATATATGACGAAACATATAAAGAAAAATTTGATAAGATTTTATTGGACGTGCCATGCCTAGGATTAGGAGTTTTAAAAAGAAAACCTGATATTAAATGGCAAAAAAGTAAAGAGGATGTAGAAGAAATAACAAAAACTCAAAAACAAATATTAGAAAATTGCTCGCAATATTTGAAAAAAGGTGGAGAACTTGTTTACTCAACCTGTAGTATTTTGAAAGAAGAAAATGAAAATATTATAAATAATTTTTTAAAGGTACACGAAAATTTTTATAAGGAAAAAATAAATATAGAAGAAAATAAAAAAATAAAAAATAAAGAATTTTTTAAAAAATATATTACAAATGATAATTGTTTACAAGTTTACCAAAATAAAGAAACAGATGGATTTTTTATCTGTAAATTGAAAAAGAGTAACAAAATATAATTGTAAAATTCTGCAAAAAGCTTGAAAAATCAACAAAAAAACAATTATTACAACAATATTACATTTACATTACATTTACATTAAAATTATTGACTTTTTTATATAAAATTATAAAATAGAAGTGAATTTAAATGTTAAAAAGTACAATAAAAATATACAAGAAAAATATTCAAGTATTCTTTTCTTAAAAATGCAAAATATAAAAATATATACAAATAGAAGAAGGAGAAAATAATGTCAAACTGTTTAGGACTATATATAGAAGAAAATTTAATTAAATATGCTAAAGTTTCAAAAGATCATGACAATTTAAAGGTTGAATCATTTGGAGTTAAATTCTATGAAAAATTAGGGCCAGCAATAGACCAAGTCATAGAAGAAACATATAGCCAAAAGACACCTATAAGCATTAACTTGTCAGAAGAAATGTACAATTACTTTGATATGTTTGCATTACTTACAAAATCAGATTTACAAAAAGCAATAAAGACAGAATTTGAATCATATTGTACAGATAAGGGATATAATCCAAACGTATTTGAAAGTAGATATGCAGTTGTAGATTATCCAGATGACAAAGAAAAAATAAAAGTAATTCATATAGCAGAAAATAAAATAGAACTAAACAAAAAAACACAAGTATTTGAAAATTACAGATTAATGAATATCTCTCCAATTTCTATGTCAATACCAAATTTATTAAATACAGAAGAAAAACAAAATGCTCTAATTGTAAACATAGAAGATGAAACAACAATAACAACAATAATTGACAATAAAGTATATAATATTGATAAAATTGAGCAAGGAGCAAGTGAAATTTTATCAAAAATAAACTTAAAAGAAAATTCATATTCTAAATCTTATGAAATATGTAAAAATACTACAATTTATACTTCTGAAGGAAGAGAATTGCAAGAAGAACAATCAAGCTATTTAGATGACATCATGCCAACACTATACACAATTGTTGGTGAAGTAAGAAAAATTTTAAATACAAATACTGAGAAAATAAGTAAAATATATTTAACAGGTACAGGAGCTTTAATAAATAATGCTGATTTATATTTTCAGGAATATTTAGATGATGTTAATTGTGAAGTATTAAGACCATATTTTGTAGAAGGAACAAGAGATTTAAGTATAAAAGATTATATAGAAGTGAACTCTGCTATCTCATTAGCTATGATGGGACTTAATGAAGGAATAGCAGGAATGAACTTTAGAAAAGCAACTTTTGCAGACAAAGTTCCTAGCTGGTTAAAAATTGATATTAATCCAGACAAGTCTGAAAAAGAGAAAAAATATTTAGGTGGGCTATTAACATGGGACTTAGGACAAAAACTTGATAAGACTGAAAAAGGATTAATAAGAGTAGCATCAGGATTATTTCTTTTGTTTATAATATATAGTTGCTTCTCAGCACTTTTAGGAAATCAAATAAATGCAAAAGAAGACGAAGCAAACGAATCAATTGCTTCAACAACAAGACAAATTCAATTAGCAAGTACAGATAATGAAAAAATAAAATCAAAAACAAATGAATATTCAACAATGATTCAAAATTTAGAAGATGCAAATAATCAATTATCGGAAAGAAATAGAACTAGAAACGCAATACCTAATTTATTAAATCAAATAATGTCTATCATACCAGCAAGTGTTCAATTAACATCAATAGAAAACACATCAGATACACATATAGTTATAAACGCACAATCTAACAAATATGAACAATTAGGATATTTAGTAGCAAAAATGAAAACAGATGTAATTTTAACAAATGTTATATCAACAGCAGGACAAAAAGATAACAATGTTGTTACTATAAGGATAGAAGGAGATTTACCATGAAAAAATTATTGATATTAATCTTGATTGCTCTTTTACTTGCTCTAGTAGGGATAGTAGGACTAAAAGGAGTTCAAATTGGAAATATAGAAATCCTTGGAATTCAAGAAATTCAAGACAGAAGTGCTGAATTGGACGAAACAATTCAAGAAGCAGGAAAACTAGCACAAAAAGATTTTCAAGAAGCAGTACAAGAGGTAAAAGATAATAGTAAAAAATTAAAAGAAACAAAACAAGAATATTTAGATATGACAGCAGTTAGTTCAGAAAGTGATGTCCAATCAGCTGCACAACTTGAGACATATGAAATAGAAACTTTATGGGTTAAATTAGGAAATCATGCAACTAATGAAGGTGCAACAATGAAAATGGATGTAACTAAAGGAACTAATACAACACAAGGAACTTACAATTTAAACTTTACTGTAAATGGAAGTTATATATCAATTACAGATTTTATATCTGATATAGAAAATGATGAAACATTAGGATTTAAGATTGAAGAATTTAAATTAGTACCATCAAGTAATACAACATCGGATTTACAAGCAACGTTTGTATGTAAAAATGTATCAATCAAAGATATAAATGAAACAGCACCAGTAACACAAACTAATACAAATAATACAACAAACACAAACAATACAACTAATAGTACAAATACAACAAATTCAACTAACACAAATAATACAACAAATTCTTCAAACACAAGCAATACAACTAATACAGCACAATAATAAAATCATTTAAGGAGGAACAATATGGCTAAAAATGTTATTAAAGAAATAATCATATTATTACTATTATGTTTAGCTATAATATTATTATTGGGAATATTACTATATGAATATGTTCCAATGTCAAAAACAGTTCCAAATCCAGTGTCATATACAACTCCAGAGGATGTACAACAGGAATTGGCCGCATCATCTGATGTAGATAATAGCCAAATTATATTGACATATGAAGTAGATTCAACAGATTTAAATAATTATGAAAGAATTAATGATTATCAACCTGGAAAAGCAAACCCATTTTCATCTTATGAGACAAGTGGGGAAAACACAACAACAAATGGTTCTGCAACAGGTGGAAGTAGTAGCTTTTCAGGAAGTAGTTCAAGTAATTCTAATAACACAAATACAAGTAGTAGTGGAAACACTACAACATCTGGTGGACAATACTTCCAAGATAAAGGAACAAAATAATTTAAGTTATTAACGTTATACTTATTAAATTAAGTATAGTGCAAATATATATTAAATCAAAAGAAAAGGAGGGAAAGACACATGAGAAATCAAAAAGGTATTACTTTAATAGCACTTGTTATTACAATCATTGTTTTATTAATTTTAGCAGGAGTATCAATAGCTATGTTAACAGGACAAAATGGTATATTAACAAGAGCAACAGATGCAAAAAATGAAACAGCAACAGCAGAAGTTGTAGAAAGAATTAATATGGAATTATCTGCAGTTTATGCTTTAGTATTATCTGGAGATATAACAGGTACAACTTTTAGTACAGACGATATACAAGCTGTTCAAAAAAATCTTCCAAGTGGCTATACTGCAAAAGGAGAAGATACTGCAACATTGACAATAGAACCACCATCAGGAGTAACACTTGCAGAAGAAGGATCAGTTCAAATAACATCTGCTGGACATGCAACATATACACCAGCAAAAGCTAATTCATAAAATTTAAGTAGGAGGAAGAATAATGTTAAAAAGTAATAAAGGTATTACATTAATTGCTTTAGTAATTACAATTATTGTATTATTAATTTTAGCAGGAGTTTCAATTGCAATGTTAACAGGGAGTAATGGAGTATTAACAAGAGCATCACAAGCTGACGATAATACACAAAGAGCAGCAATAGCAGATAAAGTTAATATGGCTTTACAATCTGCTTATACAGATGCTGTTGTAGCTAATACTACAACACCAACTATCCAAAAAGAAAAGTTAATTAGCATATATGGAACTGACAACAGTGGAGAAACACTTGCAATAACAAGTGGAACTCTTGGAACAGATCAAACAGTTACTGCTACAGTTACTATAGATAGTGATGTATATACAGTAACATTAACAAAATCAGGAAATTCATATACTACAAATGCTGATGCAGTTAAGTTACCTGGTGAAGTATAAAAAATAGAAAAGTATACAACTAGCCATACGCACACAACGTGTGTATGGCTAAATTTAAAAATAAGAAAACAAAACTAAAGTAAAGATAAGGAAGAAAAAAATGAACATATTTTTATACATAATAATATTCATAATAGGAAGTCTATTTGGAAGCTTTTTCACATTAGCAGTATATAGAATTCCAAAAAAACAAGATATTATACATACCCATTCATATTGTCCTAATTGTAACCACAAATTAGGATTATTAGACTTATTTCCAATAATAAGCTATATATTTTTAGGTGGAAAATGTAGATACTGTAAAGAAAAAATAAGACCAAGATATTTCATATTAGAAATATTATCAGGAACACTATTTGTAATATTTGCATTTTTACTAGGAATAAGATTTGAAACATTAACATTAATCAAAATTATAGACTTTGCATTCATAGCTTTATATCTAACATTTGTAATATTACTTGCAGGAATAGACAAAGAAAACAGAAAAATCGAAAAAGGTGTTTCAGTATATGGGGTAATAATATCTATTATGTATATGATATATCTATACATAGTAGGTGATGCTAATATATATAGATATGTTATATATTTAGTTTTATATATACTACTACTTATATTAGACACAGTTACATTAAAAAACTATGCAAAAGATAACTATATAATAGGAATACTAATAGCATTAATAACAATGACAATATTTACAAATGAACTTATAGTAATAACAAGTATAATATTGACATTATTAGGAGTATCAATAGATTTCCTAATAGCAAAACTTAGAGATTTAACTAGTAGAGTAAAAAAATCAGACAATCAAATATACAAACAAATCAGTATATTTTTCTACTTAGCAATAAGTAATGTAATATTACTAATTTTAGTTTTATTTACAAACTATATATGTATGTAAAAAATTAGTTCTTTTTCAAAAAAACAGCGAATTGAGAAAGGAAAGATATTAACTATGAAAATAAAAAGTGAGAAAGGTTATACAGGAATAGACATAGCAATTTCAGTAGTTGTATTATTTATCTTTGTATCATTAATTGCAGTATTAAGTTACAATTTTAATAGTAGAACACGTGAAATTGAATTAGCTTCAGAAGCAACATATTTAGCGATTGATGAAATAGAAAATATAAAAAACGCAGGTTTTGATGCAATAGAAACAATTAGATATGATGAAAATAATCCATATATAGATAGAGAAACTCAAACAGCAGGATTTTTTGAAAAAGTAACAGTTAAAGATTATGCAGACATAAAAACTGGTGATTCAACAATAGTTCCAAATTTAGTTAAACAAGTAACAGTAGAAATTTCATATATGTTCAAAGGAAAAACTCAAACTGTTGAATTATCCACAATTTTATCCAAATAAGTGGATTATACATTAACAAAAATAAAGTGAAAGGAATTTACTATGAAATCACAAAAAGGTATTACATTAATTTCATTAACTATATATGTAATTGTAATGGCGATAGTTGTAGGAGTTGTAGCAATAATTAGTACGTTTTTCTATAGTAATATAAATGATACAACTCAAAAATTAGACCCTTTAGCAGAATTTACAGAGTTTAATAGTTTTTTCTCTGATGAAGTAAATCATTCAAATATAAAAATATTAGAATGTGGAACAACTGATAACGGACAAAATTATATAGTTTTTGATAATGGAGTACAATATACATATATTCCAGAAAATCAAGGCGTATATAGAAATCAAGTGAAAATTGCAAGTGGAGTAGAGAGTTGCACATTTACAAGAAATATAAAAAATGGAAAAGATGTAGTTAATGTAGTATTTAAAGCTGGAAGTAAAACAAGAGAAACAACATATACATTAGCAAATTAGTTAATTAGTAAATTTTTGTAATTCTTAAAAATGCGATACAAAAATCAATAAATATAGTATAATTAAAAAGAATACAAAAGAAAGGAAGGCAAGAGCATATGGAATTAAGAAGAAAACAACCAATAGGTGTTGAACTTGTAAAAAGGGGAATTGTTACAGAAACAGATGTTGAAAATGCACTACAATATCAAAAAGAACATCCAAATAGAAAAATAGGAGATATTCTTTATATTTTAAATGCATGTGAACCATTAAAGTTAATACAAGCAATAGGTGATATAGTTGGTGAAAAAGGTATCATATTAAATCAAAGTGCAATAAAAATAAAATTAACAGATTATATTTCTTTAGATATTGCAAAAGATAATAAAGCTATACCTTTTGAAGTAAGTAATGGAAAAATAAAAATATGCTTTGCAAATACTGTGAAAAATAGAAGCATGGAAAATATTAGACTATTAATGCTAAATAAAGGTCTAGTAATGGAAAGCTATATTACATTTGAAAGTGATATAGATAGAATTTTGAAGTCGCTAGAAGGTACAACAAGAGAAGATTTTGCGCTTGAAGGAGCAAGTGATACAGTCACAAATTTAGTAGATAGTATTATAAAAACAGGAATAGATAGAAGAGCAAGTGATATTCATATTGAGCCTATGGCAGATGAAGTAAGAGTTAGATATAGGATAGATGGAGAACTATTTACAGCAGCTAAAATAAATAAATCAAAACAACAACAAGTAATAGGAAGACTAAAAGCCATATCAAATATGCATCAAGAAAAACAAGAATCACAAGATGGTAGAATCTTATTATATGATGATTATAATATCCGTGTTTCTTCACAACCAAATGTATACGGAGAAAAATTTGTTTTAAGATTATTAAAGAAAAATGAAAATATAAAAAATATATTTGACTTAGGATTCCCAGCAACTGAAGATGAATTAAAAAGAAGTATAAATAAAAGAAACAGTATAACGATAATGGCTGCACCAACAGGTGAAGGTAAAACAACAACACTATATAGTATTATAGACTACCTAAATAGCCCAGAAATTAATATAACAACAATAGAAGACCCTGTAGAAATTAGAATAAGAGGATTAAACCAAATTGAAATAGATGAAAATAAATCATCATTCTCAGGCTCACTAAGGACAGTTTTAAGACAAGACCCAGATGTTATATTAGTAGGAGAAATAAGAGATAGAGAAACAGGAGAAATAGCAATACAAGCTGGACAAACAGGACACTATGTATTATCAACAATCCATACAATAGATGCAGTAGAAGTAATTACAAGATTAAGAAAACTAGGACTTTCTGATTATGATATTGCAAGTACACTTGCAACTGCAATTTCACAAAGACTAGTTAGAAAATTATGTACAAAATGTAGAAAAGAAAGACCATTTAATGACGAAGAGAAAAAGATAATCAAAAGTCTTGGAGAAAAATATGGAGTAGACTTTGATTTAACTGGAACAACATATGATGCAGTAGGATGTAAACATTGTAATAATACAGGATATTATGATAGAATTGGAGTTTTTGAAATATTAAATATTACAGATGAAATAAAAGAAGAAATCATGAATGGAAAATCAAGTTTGGAAATTAGAAAAAAAGCATTAGAACAAAACTATAAACCATTAGTAATAGATGGAATTGGAAAAGTAATTAAAGGATTAACAACTTTAGAAGAACTTAATAAAAAATTGTTATTCTATTAATACTTATAAATTAAAAGAATTATAGGTAAATAAGAAACTGAATTTATATAAATATAATCCACGAAGGAGGAAATTAAATTATGAACTTAAGTCAAATATTAGATAAAGCAATGGAAGTAGATGCATCAGATGTGCATCTAATATGTGGAAATAAGCCTATGCTTAGAATAGCAAGAGATTTAGTTCCAGTTGAAGGAAGCCAAATATTAACAGAAGATGACATGTTTGAAATTTATGATACTTTAGTACAAGGAAATGTAGACAAAGATGAAGTGTTTAATACTAATAGAAGATTAGATATGTCATATGTTCATAGAGATATTCGTTTAAGAGTAAATATATCACTATCAGATGATATTCCATTATGTACATTAAGATTAATAAAAAATGAATTACCATCTTATGAATCATTAGGAGTACCAGATATAGTTAGAAGAATGACATATCAACCACAAGGTTTGATACTAGTTACTGGTAAAACAAACTCTGGTAAAAGTACAACATTAAATGCATTAGTAAACTATATAAATGAAAATCAAAATAAAAAAATATTAACACTAGAAAATCCAGTAGAATATAAACACCACTCTAAAAAATCTTTAATAGTACAAAAAGAAGTTGGAAAAGGAAGAGACAGTTTAACATTTAGTGATGGTGTTAAAAACTCATTAAGAGAAGACTGTGACATACTAGTAATTGGAGAGATTCGTGATAAAATTACGATGGAAGCAGCAATCGAAATGGCAGAATCAGGACACTTAGTAATTGGAACATTACACACAAAATCATGTGCAGAAACAATAGATAGAATGATTAACTTCTATGAAGTACGAGATCAAGCAAGTGTTAAGTACTTATTATCAGCATTGTTAAAATTAGTTGTATCTCAAAGATTATTAAAAGGAAGAGATGGAAAACTAGTTTTAGTTCCTGAAGTTATGGTTGTAGACAATGTTGTAGCAGGTATAATTAGAAAAGAAAAATTGAGTGTATCTGAAATAGAAGATGCTATACAAAGTGCTGCAGACAAAGGAAGTATTGGTTTAATAAATTCATTAGCAAAATTATTTGTTGAAGATAAAATAACATTAGACCAAGCAAAATCACAAATAGAAGAGAAAAATATAGAAACTTTAAATAGAACCATAATGCAATTAAAAATTAATAAAAATAAATAAAAATAGGAGGTAATAAAATGCCTACTTATATGTATAAGGCTGTGAATAAAAGTGGATTAGTAGTAAGAAATAGAGTTGAATCATCAAGCAGACAAGGGCTTATAAAAATGTTAAAAAACAATCATTTGATGCCAATAGAAATCCAACAAATTTCTTATATATCTAAAAGAACGCCTAAAAAGCAAAAAAAGAATGTAACAAATATTCAAGAAATAATGAAAAATGTTAATACAACACAAATAGGTGTAAAAAGTAAAACACAAACTGTCAAAGAAAAAATCAACTTGTATTTTGCTAAAACAGAAAAAATTACACAAAGAGATTTAGTTGTATTTACACAAAATTTCTATTTGCTAAAAAAGGCAAACTTTAACAATATACATGCATTAAACACAATAATAGAAAGTACAGAAAATATAACTTTTAGAGGTATTTTGGAAGATATTTTAGCAGGTCTAGAGGCAGGAGAAAACATGTATACAACAATGGAATACTATTCAAATGTATTTCCATATATATATATAAACATGATTAAAGTTGGAGAATTATCAGGTTCTTTAACAAACTCACTAGAACAAGCTGTAAAATATCTAGATGATACAGAAGCATTAAATAAAAAATTAAGAGGAATATTAATTCCTAACATTATACAATTTGTACTACTTTTAGTAATGCTAGTTGTAGGAACATTATTTGCAATTCCTGCAATACAAGGAATATTTGATGAATTAGGAACAGATGAAACTCTTCCTGCAATTACATTATGGTTTGCAGATTTTGTAGATATGGCAATTCAGTATTGGTATATTCCAACTTTAATAATAATAGGAATTGTGGCAGTAATTTTATTCTATATTAATACACCAAAAGGAAAATATAATTTCCATTACTTTAAATATAAGATGCCAATATTTGGTGAGTTAATATTTGCACTTGATTTTTCGAGATTTTTAAAAGCTATGTTATTGAACCTACAAAATGGAATGAGAATCCAGGATGCAATAGATGTTAGTAAAAATGTAATTAAAAATTATGTGTTACTATCAATTATAGAAACATCACTAAATAATATTTTAATTGGTGGATCATGGGTAGAACCTTTTGAAAAGTCAGGTCTTGCTAAGCCTATGATTACAGAAATGTTGAAAATAGGTATGCAAACAGATTTGACTGAGATGATGGAAAAGTTAGTTGAATATATGGAAATTGATATAGATAATATTATGAACAAGATTATGAAGGCTTTACCGCAAGTTGTTTATGCAATTGTTGGTGCAGTATTGATATTCTTCGTTTTAGTTGTATTAGTACCTTGTATCCAAGTTTATATGGGTAACTTCTTGTTCTCAGCATATGATGTATAATGTCTCATTGGGGACGTTTCCCATTGAGACATTTTGTCCATTTTGGGACAGATAAGAAAGGAAAATATAAATGAAAGTTGGAATTGATTTAGGTGGAAGTCATATTGCAATAGGAGTTGTAAATGATAAAGGAAAAATTATAGAAAAATTTGAGAAAAGAATTTTAAATAATGAAAAAAAGAATATCGAAAAAGCAATAGAAGAAAATGTATTTCAACATATAAAAGATTTAAGCAAGAGATATAAAATAGAAAAAATAGGAATTGCAGCACCAGGAACTATACAAGATGGAAAGATCATTAATGCATATAACCTTGGAATAAAAGGTGAATATAAAATAGTATCAAACTTGTCAAAAAAGATAAAGCTTCCTATCATGATAAGAAATGATGCTAAATGTGCAGCAATTGCTGAAAACAAATATGGTTGTTTAAAACAATATAAAAGAAGTATATTCTTAACATTAGGAACAGGAATTGGTGGGGCAGTGATAATCAATGATGAATTGCTAGATACAGGAAATCTTCCTGGATGTGAATTTGGACATATGATTATAGAAAAAGATGGTCTACTTTGCAGTTGCGGAAAATTTGGATGTTGGCAACAATATGCTTCAATGAAAGCACTAAAAGACAATTTAAGAAAGCTATTGGGATGTGATGAAAAAACAGACAGTAAACAATTGCTTAATATATTAAGAAATACAAAGAAAGAAGATAAAAGTTTTACCATCATAAATAATATAATAGAAGAATATATAGAAAACTTAGCTATAGGAATATCAAATTTAATAAATATTTTTGAACCAGAGATAATTGGTATTGGGGGCAGTTTTGTATATTTTAAAGATATATTATTGAATAAACTAGAAAATAAATTGTTAAAAGACAATTTGTTGTTTAATTCAAGAAATGATATGAAAATTCAAACAGCGATTTTGGAAAATGATGCAGGAATAATTGGATCAACTTTATAAAGAATAAAAGGGGAAAAAATTGAAACAAAAGAATGATAATAAAATTTTAATAAAACTAAAAGACAAAAAAGATTATAGTATAAAAGATATTGTACTATTTTCATTACTTTTTATTTGGATGATTATTCCAATTTTAAAAATGATTCAAGGTGTTTCGTTATTTACAGTAATTTATGAATATAGATTCATGGAATTTGTAGGAATAATTGGAATATATCTTTTTGCTTTTGAAATCTATAAAAAGATAAAAACAAGTGATAATAAAAAGTTACTAGTAAAAGAATTACTGCCTATAATAATTTTAGTAGGCTATCTAATTTGGACATTAATTTCATGTATATTAGCACAAGATAAACAAAAAGCATTCTATGGAGATACATATAGAAAAGAAGGATTTATTACATATTTGATATATTTAGGATTTTTTGCATGTACGTTTTTGATTAAATCAGATAAATTAAAAAGATGTTTATTGAATTCCTTTATAATAGTAGCAATTATAAATATTATATTAATAAATCTAACTAATAATAGTATACAAATGTTAAAAATATTTCATTTTAAAAATATACAAGTTGGGGTATTTAGCAATCAAAATCACTATGGATATTATTTACTGTTAGCAACTATGACAGCGAGCCTTTCTTTTATTTTAGAAAAAAATAAATTAATAAAAAGCTTTTATGGATTAGCATATTTAATATTAATATATAATTTGATACTTAATAATACATTTGGATGTTATATCGCATTTGCAATAACAATGATATTATTTTTTGTATATTGCATATATCAAAAGAAAAATAGATTAATAAGTGCGGTTTCCATTTTTATATTTGTAATAATTTCATGTTTTGCACAATATAATGGAAAAAATATAGTAGTTAATAATGCAAAAATTTTGTTTAATGACATTGGTAGTATATTTGATGTAGCTAAAAATAGAAATGACTATGAAAAAGATGAAAAAATTGAAAATATCGTAAATGATAAAAACGAAAAGAATGATATAAGTAAAAGCAAAAATAATAGTATAATTAGTAGTGAAGCAGAGAAAAAATTTGAAAATGCAGGAAGTGGAAGAGCTAAACTTTGGAAATACGGATTGAAAATATTTTTAGAGAAACCAATACTAGGCTATGGTGCAGATAATTTAGAAAGTGAATATAAAAAATATGATATAGAACAAGATAGACCTCATAATTTAATTATTCAGCTAGCAACTACTTCAGGTTTACCAGGGTGTATTTTATATATGATTGCAATTGGATTAATAATTGTTAGAACTTTCAAAAGATTAAATGATTCTAATTGCATATATACAATAGTGTTTTTTGCAGTTATTGCATATCTAATTTCTGCTATGTTTGGGAATTCAATGTATTATACATCTCCATATTATTTTATATTTTTAGGAATAACTTATTCAACTATGAGAAGTAAAACTTTTAGATAAAATTCACAACTATTAGATTAATATATATAACATATTAATAAATGTGAATTGTAATGAATTCCAAAATTTTCTATAAAATTTTTTAAAAAATGTATTGACTTTAAAAAATAATCGTGGTATTATAAAAAAGTACCGAGCAACAAATGAAATAAAAAATATAAATTAGTAATAAAAAATGCACAAGAAAAATATAATAATACATAAAGATTACTAATTTTTATTTTGCACTTTTTACTAGACAAACACACAAAATAATTATTAAAATTATATGTTGTAAACTTTAAAAAATTAAGTTAAAAAAATTTTTTTAAAAAAATGTCGAAAAAGTGTTGACAAAGAAAAAAAGGTATAGTATAATGCAAAAAGTTCACCGAAAGAGGGAACATAAAAGTACATTGAAAAATAAACAATAAAATCCTTTAGAGAATAAACCGAAGCGGTAAATTTCTTTGAAAAAAGAAAAGTACCGAAAAAGTAAATTTTTTAAAAGTTTTTTAGCCAAAAAAGTAAGAAGTTTAAGAGCTTGAAAAAACTCTTCAAAATTTTGATTAATAAAATTAATTGAGATAAAAAATAGAGAGTTTGATCCTGGCTCAGGATAAACGCTGGCGGCGCACATAAGACATGCAAGTCGAACGGACTTAACCATTAGTTTACTATTGGAGCGGTTAGTGGCGGACTGGTGAGTAACACGTAAGCAACCTGCCTATCAGAGGGGAACAACAGTTAGAAATGACTGCTAATACCGCATATGCCTAAGTATCGCATGATACAATAGGGAAAGGAGCAATCCGCTGATAGATGGGCTTGCGTCTGATTAGATAGTTGGTGTGGTAACGGCATACCAAGTCGACGATCAGTAGCCGGACTGAGAGGTTGAACGGCCACATTGGGACTGAGATACGGCCCAGACTCCTACGGGAGGCAGCAGTCGGGAATATTGCGCAATGGAGGAAACTCTGACGCAGTGACGCCGCGTGCAGGAAGAAGGTTTTCGGATTGTAAACTGCTTTAGACAGGGAAGAAGAAGTGACAGTACCTGTAGAATAAGCTCCGGCTAACTACGTGCCAGCAGCCGCGGTAATACGTAGGGAGC
>CALXKC010000020.1 GCA_944388775.1 uncultured Clostridia bacterium
ATTGTAACCATTGGAATGGATAATAATTTATTTATAGAAGAACTACCAGATGAAAAACAACCAGGTACACATGTAAGAAGGATTAATGGAAAAGAATTAAATGACAATGAAATGATAGATTATTATACTAATTTAGCAAAAGAATATGGTGGAAGATTAACAGCTAAATGGGTATATGGTATAGTGATATATGATGGAGAGAAAATAAAAGAATATAGTTGGAGTAAGAGCAATTTTTATCTTGTGGATAGGGCATGCGAAAAAAGAAATCCTGGTTATCCATTAGATTCAATATCTGTTATGCCAGAAAATAATAAATATTGGTTAGAATTAACAGAAGAAGAAAAAAGAAAGAGCAGAGAAGAAGCTAATAAAGATGGTGTAGTTGAATTTATAGTAAATAATATAAAAAATTAAATAGAAAGGTGCTATAATATGGGAAAAGTTTTAAAAGTAAGAGAAGTAGGAGACCCTATACTTGAAAAAGTGTGTGATAAAGTCGATATAAAAAATATAAATCATGAAACTTTAGATATTATTGAAGATTTAAAAGCAACATTAGAATTTGGAACAGGGCTTGGAATCGCAGCGCCACAAATAGGTATAAGTAAAAGAATTATTGTAGTAGGAGCTAAAAAAGAAAATATTAAATATAATTATGCGGAAGAAGTACCAGTAACAGCTATGATAAATCCAACATGGAAAAAACTATCTAAGGAAACAGATATACAGTATGAAGGATGTATGAGTGTTCCACAAATTAGAGGTAGAGTAGAAAGATATAAAAATATTGTATTAACTTATTATGATGAAAAAGGTAACAAAATTGTAAGAGAATTAAATGGATTTTTTGCAAGACTAGTACAACATGAATGTGACCATTTAGAAGGAATTGTATTTTTGGAAAAAGTAAAAGAACATAGTGGATTTGCAACAGTTGATAATATGAATAAATATAATTTAAGAGAAAAAAATAATAAATTATAGAAAGGTGTAATAAAATGGTTGAAAATAAAAAATTAGTAATTGCTTGTAGTAGCAAATTTGAAAAAGAAATAGAAGATTGGAAAAACTATTTTGAAAAACAGGGATATCAAGTAATAAATTATCCTAAAAAAATAGACCAAGAAAATGAAAAAGTATATAAAGAAGTTTATTTGAAATTTTTTAAATCTTTAGATGAAACAGACATTTTATTTGTCCTTAACGGAGAGAAAAATGGGATAGAAGGATATATTGGTGCAGAAACTTTTGCAGAATTAAGTTATACTATGGTACAAAAAGTAAATCATGACAAAGATAAAAAAATATGGTTATTAAATAAACCAAGCAAAGAAGTAAAGTGCTATACAGAAGTAATAGATTTCATTAAATTAGGATGGATAGAAATTTTCAATAAAGATTAAGGAGACTAATTATGAAAAAATTAAATGTAATAATGGTTTATAACAAAGAAGAAAATAAAATATTAATGTGTAAAAGAGAAAAAGAACCATATAAAGGAAAATTCAATTTAGTAGGTGGAAAAGTAGAACAAAATGAAGATGAGCTACATGCAGCATACAGAGAATTACAAGAAGAAACTGGAATAACAGATAAAGATATTACATTAACTCATATTATGAATTTTCAGTATAAAATGCAAGACATGGAATTGGAAGTTTATGCAGGGAAACTAAATAAGAATGTGGATTTAATAGAAGAATTAAATAAACTTTATTGGATAGACAAGAATGCAAACTTTTTTGATTTAGAAAAATATGCAGGTGAAGGTAATATAGGACACATGGTGCAACAAGTAGAAATATATAAAGATAAAATATTCTAGGGAGACATATGGAGGTAAAACTAAATGCTATCAATATTAGACTTAAAAAGAAAACTACCAAGCGACTTTGTAGATGAATTATACGAGCAATATACACCAATTACGGTGGACAAAATATTAACAGGAATGTTAGGAGAAAGAAATACTACATTAAGAGTAAACACAATAAAATACAATATACAAGAATTAATGAAATATTTAAGAGAAAAAAATATTAAATTTGAAAGAGTTTCATGGTATAATGATGCATTAATAATAAAAAATGCAAATGAAAAAGAAATTCAAAAATTAGATATATATGAAAAAGGATATATATATTTACAAAGTTTATCAAGTATGATTCCGCCATTATTTTTAAATCCTAAACCAGGAGAAAAGGTATTAGATTTAACAGCAGCTCCTGGGAGTAAAACAACACAAATGGTAGTAATGATGAAAAATGATGGATATATTTTAGCAAATGAATTAGATAAAATTAGATGTGACAGGTTACAATATAATGTCGAAAAACAAGGAGCAAATATAGTAGAAGTAATAAATAATAGAGGAGAAAAAGTAGGAGAAGAATATCAAGAAAAATTTGATAAAGTACTATTAGATGCACCATGTAGTGGTGAAGGAAGGTTCTTAGGAAATAATGTTGGCACTTATAGGAATTGGTCAAAAAGAACAGTAAGAGAACTTGCAAAATTACAGAAAAAACTGTTTAAAAGTGCATATACTGCTTTAAAGCCTAATGGAATGATGGTATATTCCACATGTACTTTGAATAAAGATGAAAATGAAAATGTTTTACAATGGGCAATTGAAAATTTTAATGTGAAATTGTTAGATATAAATATTGATTTTAAAGAAAAAATGCAAGGATTTAATGATGGTTTAGATGACAGCATAAATAAAGCTATAAGGATATTACCATCAAAAAATATGGAAGGATTTTTTGTAGCAAAATTTAGAAAAAATTAAAATGCAAAATTTTGAAGAATTTACATATAAAGCAAATAGAAGGAAGGATGAGAAATGACAAATTTTTTAATCAAAGTATTTGTAAAAGATAAAAATGTAAAAGATCCAAAAGTAAGAACAAAATATGGAACACTATCAAGCCTAACAGGAATAGTAGTAAATTTTATATTATCAATAACAAAAGTGGTCATAGGAATAATATCAAACTCAATGTCAATAATTTCAGATGGATTAAATAACATAACAGATGCAGGTTCATCAGTTATAACAATGATAGGATTCAAAATGTCACAAAAGAAAGTAGATGATGACCATCCATGGGGACATGGAAGAATGGAATATATAGCAGCATTTATAGTTGATATGCTAATAGTTTTAGTTGGAATTGAGCTATTCAAATCTTCAATAGACAAAATAATAAATCCAGTAATGCCTGATATAAGCACAATAACAATTACAATATTGGTTATAGCTATAATTGCAAAACTATGGTTATTCTTCTTCTACAATAAAATAGCAAAAACAATAAATTCTGAAGCAATTAAAGGAAATGCATATGATAGCATATCTGATGTAATATCTACATTTGTTGTTTTGTTATCTGCAATTGTAGCAAAATTTGCAAATGTATCAATAGATGGATATGTAAGTATATTAGTATCAATATTCATACTATACACAGGATTTAAAGCATTAAAAGAAACTGTTGACATACTATTAGGTTCAAAGCCAGATCCAGAATTAGTTAAAGGAATAGAAGAATTTACTAAAAAATATGACATGATAGTAGGAATACATGATATGATGATACATGATTACGGACCGGGAAGAAAAATCGTATCATTTCATGCAGAGGTTCCTGCAAATAGTGACATATGTATGGCACATGACATAATCGACCAGATGGAACAAGATATTTATGAAGAATTTAATTGTATTACAACAATACACATGGATCCAATAGAAGTTGATGACGAAGAAATCAATAAAATGAGGGAAATAACAGAAAAAATAGTAAAGGAGATTAATGAAAACTATTCAATACACGACTTTAGAATGACTAATGGTGGAGGAAGAATAAACTTAATATTTGATTTAGTAATTCCAAGAGGAGAAAAAGTTGATAGTGACAAATTAAAAGCACAAGTGCAACAAAAAATACATAGTGAAAATCCTAAATATTATGCGGTACCAAAGGTAGAGTGCTCGTATGTGTGATGTCCATTTGGGGACGTTTCTGTTTGGACATTTTTGTCCATTTTGGGACACATCTTTAAAAAGTTCAGTTAAACAAAAAAAATACACTATTATGTTTTATATAAAATAATAGTGTATTTTTTGGATATAAAAGATTATAAAACTTCATCAGCAGTTATTTTTGACTTAGATTGAATTAGTTTCAAAATAAATCTACTAATTGGTCCAGCAACTAAAATGTTTAAGAAAAATGCTGCACAGAAGTTTCTAGGCCATCTTATAAAAAATTCGCTTATAACAGTAGATAAATTATCTCCACCCAATAAGCCACCAATGATAGTCATAACAAGTGACATAAGAGTTACAATAAAGAAACAATTAAATAAAATATATGCATTTTTACTATCTGTTTCTGAAACAAATTTATCTAATAACATATGATTGATTTTCCCAATAACTAAGTTTTCTAAGATGAAAGCTATAATGAATGTTACAGGAAAAGCTATAAAGTTAGTTTTTATAGATTCTAAATTAAATCCACCTAAATGGATAGAAATATTTAGAAGCCCCATAAAAAATACCATAATAGCACATATACAAATTCCAAAAATTATTCCTTCTTTTTTATTTCTTGGCATATTTTTTCCTCCTTTCACAAAAAAATAACGCATATCTCAACTGGACTTACGCCATTCAAGCTACGCGTTGACAAATATTATTATATCATATTTGGAAAATTAATGTAAGACTTTTTTGAAAAAATTTCAAAATAAAAGTTGAAGAGGGGCTATTTGAAGTACCCCTCTTCATGCTAGTTACGAGATCATTTGAACAAGTTCACCAAAATATTTGATTTTCTTGTTCGCAATCTGATCTGGCATCTCGGACTTAAATACTTCAAAAAGGGCCTCTTCATCTTTAAAAATGAATGCTCCTCTTGAATTAGCTTTTGACCGTGTTGCTGTCATTTTAGCTTTTTCCATGAAAGAAGTTATTCCTTTCCGAGAGCCAAGATTTAACTTCTCGTACATCTTCTCAACGTCACTGGTGTTGAGATAAGGATAAATTTTATCATCTTTGCTCATGATACTTTCTCCTTTTTACAGCGTGTTAATGAAGTTACAATTAAATTATACACCTATTAACATAAAAAGTCAAAATTGTTGAGAAAATATATGAAAGATGAGATTTTGTTTAAAACATATATTAGTAAAAGATTGTGAATTAATTGTGAAAATACTACTAAAAATAAGAAAAGTGTGGTATAAATATTAAATAGCGGACATTATAAATAAGATGTGTCCCCAAATGGACAAAAATGTCCAAACGGAAACGTCCCCAATGGGACAAAACGAGGAGGAAAAAATGTTAAAACTAAAAAATATCACAAAAGAATATGTGTCAGGAGACACAAAAGTAGAAGCATTAAAAGGAATAAGTATAGAATTTAGAAAAAGTGAATTTGTATCAATATTAGGACAAAGTGGATGTGGAAAAACAACACTTTTAAATATAATTGGTGGATTAGATAGATATACAAGTGGAGATTTAATAATAAATGGAAAATCAACAAAGGACTTCAAAGATAAAGATTGGGATGCATATAGGAATTATTCTGTAGGTTTTGTATTCCAAAACTATAATTTAATACCACATCAAACAGTTTTAGCGAATGTTGAATTAGCATTAACAATTTCAGGGGTTTCAAAAAAAGAGAGAAAACAAAGAGCGATAAAAGCATTAGAAGATGTTGGGTTAAAAGAGCAAATTCATAAAAAGCCAAATCAATTATCTGGTGGACAAATGCAAAGAGTTGCTATTGCAAGAGCATTGGTAAATAATCCAGATATAATTTTAGCAGATGAGCCAACAGGAGCATTAGATACTAAAACCAGTGTGCAAATTATGGAGATTTTAAAAGAAATCTCTAAAGACAAATTAATAGTAATGGTAACACATAATCCAGATTTAGCAGAAAAATATTCTAGTAGGATTGTGAAAATCTTAGATGGAGTCATAACTGATGATTCTAAGCCTTTTACAAAAGAAGATGAAGAAAACGAAAAGGATGTTAAAGCTAAAAGTGGAAGAACTTCTATGAAATTCTTTACAGCATTGAGATTAAGTTTAAATAATTTAATGACTAAAAAAGGAAGAACAATATTAACATCATTTGCAGGAAGTATTGGTATAATAGGAATTGCGTTGATTCTTTCAATTTCAAATGGTGTGCAAAACTATATTAATAGAGTAGAAGAAGAGACGTTATCATCATATCCAATTACGATTCAAGAATCAACAGTAGATTTATCAAGTATGATTCAAAAATTAATGGGAGAACAAGAAGATACTGATAATACAAACCACGAAGAAGGAAAAATATATTCAACAGATGTAATGGATGAAATGATTTCAACTTTATCAAGTAAAATTCAAAGCAATAATTTAGCTGAACTGAAAGAATATATAGATGAAGGAAATAATGAAATTGCCAATAATGCTAATGCAATACAATATAATTATGATTTAAATATAAATTTATACAAAAAAGATACTGAAAATGGTATTGTCAAAGTAAATCCTAGTACAACAATGAATGCACTTGGAATGGGAGATATGATAGAAGCTGGAGAAAATTCAAGTATGAGTTCAATGTTTGGCTCTAGTATGAGTATGTCAAATACAGATGTATGGGAAGAGATGCTAGATAATGAAGAATTATTACACTCACAATATGATGTACTTGCAGGTAAATGGCCAGAAGCATACAATGAAGTTGTATTAATAGTAGATAATAACAATCAAATAAGTGATTATACATTATATACATTAGGATTAAAAGACCAAAAAGAATTAGAAGAAAAGTGGAATGCTATTCAAAATGGAGAAGAAGTAGCAGAAAGTGAACAAACTTCATATACTTATGACGAACTATTAAATCTATCATTTAAACTAATTCTAAATTCTGATTATTATGAAAAAGAGAATGGTTTATGGATAGATAAAAGTGATGACGAAGAGTATATGAAGGAAAAAATAGACAATGCAGAAACGATAAAAGTAGTAGGAATTATAAGACAAAATGAGCAAAGTGTAGCTGCTGGAATGAGTGGAGGAATAGGATATTTAAAAGACTTAAAAGAATATGTAATTAATAAATCAAACGAATCAGAAATAGTGCAAGAACAAAAAGAAAATCCTGATGTGAATGTATTTACTGGATTAGACTTCCCAGCAGATGGTGAAAACCAAATATTTAATTATGAAAATTTGAGTACAGAACAAAAAATGGCAATTGCAAACTTAAGTGCCGAAGACTTAGCAGAAGTAATGGAGACATATAATCAAAATGCTAATGCAAGCTATGAAAACAATTTAGAAACACTTGGAGCAATTGATTTAAATAGCCCATCATCAATAAATATATATCCAAAAGACTTTGAGTCAAAAGATAAAATAACCACAGCCATTGAAGAATATAACCAAAAACAAAGAGATGATGGAAAAGAAGAAAATGTAATAAGCTATACTGACATTGTTGGTGTTATGATGAATTCAGTAAGTCAAATTATAGATACAATAAGTTATGTATTAATTGCATTTGTTGCAATATCATTAATAGTTTCATCAATAATGATTGGAATAATAACATATATATCAGTATTAGAAAGAACAAAAGAAATTGGAATACTAAGAGCAATAGGAGCATCTAAGAAAGACATTTCAAGAGTATTTAATGCAGAAACATTTATTGTAGGATTAATTGCAGGGCTATTAGGAATAGGAATAACAATATTATTGACATTCCCAATAAATAGTCTAATATATACGATAACAGGAGTGGCAGTAAATGTTGCACTTCCACCAATAGGAGGAATAATATTAGTTTTAATTAGTATGATATTAACAATAATTGCGGGACTAATCCCAGCAAAAATGGCAAGTAAAAGAGATCCTGTAGAAGCATTAAGAACAGAGTAATGTCCAAATGGGGACGTTTCCGTTTGGACATTTTTGTCCATTTTGGGACACATCTTGTAAAAAAATAAGAGAAAATAGAGTAAATCTATATTATTAGATTAAAAAGTTTAATAATATAGGTTTATTTTTATAGCAAAATATGGTAAAATATATATGTAAACTATTTTGAGGAGGAAATAAAGATGAGAAAAGTATATACTCCAAATATAGGTGAAACGGCTAAAATTATAACTTCAAAAATAAAATCAAATTTAGGTAATGGGCCTAAAAAAGGAAAACATAAACGAATTGAAAAATTTAAAAGTGGAACATTCAAAAATTCGGATTATAAATATCTAATTAGAGGAATAGAATTTTTACAAATCATAGGCGATGCAGGGGTAGATGCAGTTTTAAGAAATTTAAATTCAAATGAAGATTTAAAGCCTGAAACTGTAAAACTTATGACTTTATTGAGAATAGGAAAAGGACCTTTGTATGAATTTTTAAATATGTATAAAAATAATATGCATTTAAAATATGATACAGAAAGAGAAATTGCAAATTTAGAAAATATGTATGAAATAGTACAAAATTCAAGAGATGGTGTGATTACAAGAAAACGTATAGTAAAAGAAATAGATGAAAATGGAGAAGAAAAAGAAGTAGAAATAGAGATTTCAATGACAGAAAGAGAAATCGCTAACATAGTTAAAAATTATGAGAGCCAACTACATCGTATACAAGATAATAAATTTTCTACATATTTAGGACTAGGAATGAGTTTAGTAAGTATCTTAGGAGCAATTTATAGTGAGAGTAAAAATTCAAAAAGTACAGCAAAAGCTTTAGGAATAAGTGGATTGGTTAGCGTAGGAACTTTGCTTGGAAGAAGGTTTTTTACAAAGAATTATAAAGAAAAAGTGGGAGATACAAGAAGAGATGTAAGAAGATTAGAAGAAGATTTAGTTGAAAATGAGCCAGTGAGTGGCATTGAAGAAAAAGATAGATTAAAAAATATAGAAGATAATATATATAAATCTAATAGAGAAGAGATAAAAATTCAAAATAAAGTTAATTTGATGAAGGCAATTGATGTTATATCAATGTCAATTTTAACAGGTGTAATAGGAGCAGAAAAATTAAAGAAAGCGGAAAGACTTGATGCTAAAACCTTATCACAGATATTGGTGGAAATAAATCAAAATAACTATTTAATAAGAAATATTATGGATAATATAAATTTTATGTACAAATTTCAACATGAAAATGAAATATTAAGAGAATATGAAGAGGAAATGGAGAACATAGTAAGTCAAATAGAAGAAAAACAAGACCCTTTAGTTGAAGTACAGAAACCATTTGAAAAATTAGAAATAAAAGATTTTAAAGGAAAATTTTATCAACAAAAAAGTAGTGAAACAGGAAAAATAAGATATAGAACTGAAATAGAAGTTCCGGAGTTTTCAATAAAAAAAGGAGAAGTGGCTTTGCTATCGGGTAAATCTGGAGCAGGAAAAAGTACATTTATACGATTATTGAAAAGAGGAGATATAAATAATAGGAATGCAATATTAATAGATGGAAAAGAAACTGTAGATAAATTAGGAAAACAATTTATAGCAGTAAAAGCAGATAAAAAATTGGGAACAAGTTCTAATGTACTAGAGCAAATAACAGGAAAAGAGACACTATTAGATATGACAGAAGAGGAAATTAGAAAATTACAAAAGGTATTACAAGAAGTAAAATTAGACAGCGAGAAAATAGCAACAGAAATATCTTCAAAAGATTATAATCAATTTTCAACAGGTCAAAAAAAGAGATTGTCATTGGCTCAGGCTTTATATAGAACTACGGAAAATCCATCAATAATATTAGTAGATGAACCAGTTGGAAATGTTGAAGATGAATTGATAGATGAGCAGTTAAAATCAATTATACAAGCAATTAAAGATGTAGGAGCAATGGGAATAGTTGTAACACATAGAGTAGATTTAGCGCAAAAATATGTTGATAAACATTATTACATAGAAGATGATGGTGTTATGAAAGAAAAACAGATTAAAGAAAAAGAAAATGACGAAATCGAAAAATAAATTATGTGAAACTTGGTTGACAGAAATTAAATTATATGATAAAATTTAAAACATAAATTAAGAGTGTATCTAAGAGTTAGAACTTGAGCGATACAGGGTAATTGTAATATTGATTACTTACACAGAAGGTAAGATTAATAAGTCTTGCTAAGGAGTCTTAATAGAGATTTCTTAGTGAGGCTTTTTGATTATATAGATATTGGAGGGGATAAAATGCAGATTAGAGAAGCAAAAATTGAAGATAAAAAAGAGTTAATAGAATTACTAATGCAAGCACAAGAATTGCATTGTAAAAATAGACCAGATATTTTTAAGAAGGTAACCAAAAAAGAAGTTGAAAGTGAAGTTATAGAAGTGCTAGAAAGTAAAGAAAGAAAAATGATTGTAGCAGTAAATGATAAGGAAAAAGTGTGCAGATTAGTTATTTTCAGAATTAAAGAAGTAGAAAATCATATAAATTTAGAAAATGCTAAAATTTTATATGTTGGAAAAATAGTAGTTGATAAAAAATGTCAAAGACAAGGTGTTGGAACATTATTAATGCAAGAGATGAATAAAATTGCAAAAGAGTTAAAATGTAATAGAATGGAATTAAGTTGTTGGAGTTTTAATAAAGAAGCAATAGAATTCTATAAAGCTCAAGGAATGAAAGTACAAAGATTAAATATGGAAATAGAAGTAGGAGGATGATTATAATGAAATATTTTAAAAAGTTATTAGGAGAAAAATTTATTTATCACCAAGAAATACAGAAGATGTAGAAAAATTCACAGAATGGTTAAATGATTTTGAAACAACAGATTATTTAGGAAGAAGCGGAGCTTTAGTTACAATTGAATCAGAGAAGGAATATTTAGAAAAACATACAAAAGATGAAGCAACATTTGGAATAATTGAATAAAAAACAGATAAATTATTAGGTAGTATAGGGTTAGAGAATATTAATTATATTAATAGAACAGCTACACTTGGAATTTTTATAGGTGAAAAAGAAACAAGAAATAAAGGTTATGGAACAGAGGCAATTCAACTAATATTGGATTATGGATTTAATTATTTAAATCTTAATAATATTAAATTAGATGTATTATCATTTAATGAAAGAGCAATTGCATGTTATAAAAAATGTGGATTTAAAGAATATGGAAGAAGGAGAAAATCTGAATTTGTTAATGGAAAATACTATGATAGAATTAGTATGGATATTTTAAAAGAAGAATTTGCTCAAAGTTATATAAAGAACAAGAATATTTAAAAGACAGATATTTTTGAAATAAAAAATTGAATAAAATTGCTAAAATTGCTTGACAAATCAATAAAAATAGTGTAAAGTATATTAGCATTACAAAAAGAAAGAGGTAGTCAAATGGAAAAAAACGTAAAAATAAGCATACTATGTCAATTGTATGGCAAACTATTAACAGAAAAACAATATGAAATTCTAAATGACTACTATAATAATGACTTGTCGTTATCAGAAATAGCAGAAAATAGTGAAATAACAAGACAAGCTGTTAGAGACATTTTAAAGAAGGGGGAAAAGAAACTTTTCGAATACGAAGAAAAGTTGAATTTTATGAAAAGGACGTTAAATCAAGAAAAGAAAATTACAAAAGTTTTAGCTGAATTGACAAAAATTCAAAATGATTATTCAGATAAACAAATAGCAAATGTCTTAGAAAACATAAAAAAAGAATTAAATTGTCTAATTTAAAAAGAATGGAGTTGTGAAATATGGCTTTTGAAGGATTATCTTCTAGATTACAAGAAATAACAAGGAAAATCAGAGGAAAAGCAAGAATTACAGAATCTGATTTAAAAGAAATGTTAAGAGAGGTAAAACTTGCACTTTTAGAAGCAGATGTAAACTATAAAATAGTAAAAGAATTCATTGCAACCATTCAAGAAAAAGCACTAGGTCAAGATGTATTAAAATCACTAACACCAGGACAACAAGTTGTAAAAATAGTAAAAGACGAATTAGTCGAATTACTAGGTGGAACTGAAAGCAAAGTAAACTTTACACCAAATCCACCAACAATAATAATGTTAGTAGGATTACAAGGTTCAGGTAAAACAACAACAGCTGGAAAATTAGCAAACCTATTTAGAAAACAAGGTAAAAAGCCATTGCTAGTAGCATGTGACGTGTATAGACCAGCAGCTATAAAGCAATTGCAAGTAGTTGGAAAACAACTAAATATACCAGTATTTGCTAATGAAAATTCTAAAGATGTTGTCCATATAGCAAAACAAGCTATATCTACTGCTATATCAAAATTAAATGATGTAATAATACTAGATACTGCAGGTAGATTGCACATAGATGAAGCATTAATGACTGAACTTAAAAACTTGAAAAGTAGTGTAAAACCACATGAAATACTTTTAGTTGTAGATAGTATGACAGGTCAAGATGCAGTAAATGTTGCAACACAATTCAATGAAGAAGTAGGAATTGATGGAGTAGTACTTACAAAACTTGATGGTGATACTCGTGGTGGAGCAGCTTTATCAGTAAAGAAAGTTACAGGAAAGCCTATAAAATTTGCAGCAACTGGTGAGAAATTAAGTGATATAGAAGTTTTTCATCCAGATAGAATGGCACAAAGAATTTTAGGAATGGGTGATATTTTATCTGTTATAGAAAAAGCGGAAGAAGCATTTGATTTAGAGCAAGCAGAGAAATTAGAAAAACAGCTTAAAAAGAAAGAATTGGACTTAGACGACTATTTAGCACAACTAAGACAAGTTAAAAAGATGGGATCATTTTCTTCATTATTGAAATTGATTCCGGGAATGAATCAGATAAAAGATTTAAAAGTTGATGATAAAGAATTTGTAAAAATCGAAGCTATTATTTGTTCAATGACAAAAGAAGAAAAAAGAGATACTAGACTTTTAAATGCTAGTCGTAGACAAAGAATAGCTAGACGGAAGTGGAACTTCTGTACAAGATATTAATAAATTCATTAAATCTTTTGAAATGACACAAAAAATGATGAAACAATTGAAAAATAACAAAGGTGGAATGAAAAAGTTGATGAATGGCATTGATATGAATTCTTTGAATAACTTTAAAGGGATTTAGGGGACGGTCCTAAAAATCCCTGTTACTAGAAATTTTAATAATATGCTAGGAAATCTTTTAGTTATTAAATTGTTATTAAATTTTTTAATTTATAAATTTTTAATTTGATGCGGTGACAATAAAGGAGTGTCCCCAAATCCCTAAAAACAGGGATTTTAAGGACCGTCCCTAAATCCCGAAATTTCAGGAGGTGAAATAAATGGTAAAAATTAGATTACAAAGACAAGGAAAGAAAAAAGCTCCATTTTATCATATTGTTGTAGCAGATTCAAGAAGCCCAAGAGATGGTAAAATAATCGAGCAATTAGGTACATATGATCCAATGACAAATCCAGCAACTATTGTTTTAGATAAAGAAAAAGTAGAAAAATGGATTAAAAATGGTGCAAAACCAACAGACACAGTTAAAGCTTTAATTGAAAAGAAATAATAAGTTGATTGATGCAAATGTCAACATCTTAAATTGGATTAAAGTGGAGGCGTTAAGATGAAAGAAATTTTAGAAACAATTATTTTAAATTTAGTAGATAACAAAGATGCTGTTGAAATAAAAGAAGTAGATGGTGAAAAATCTATTATATTTGAAGTAAAAGTTGCAGATACTGATATGGGAAAAATTATTGGAAGACAAGGTAGACTTGCAAGATCAATAAGAACAGTTATGAAATCAGTAGCTGGAAAAGAACATAAAAAAGTTTCAGTAGAATTTATTGGATAAAATCCAATTTACTTTGTAAATTTTGAAAGGAATTAAAAATGACAAAGTATTTAGAAATAGGTCAAATTGTTAATACATTTGGAATTAAAGGAATGGTAAAAATAAAACCATTTACAGATGATATTAATAGATTTGATAGACTAAAAAAAATATATATATCAAACAAGAATGGAAAAAAAGAATATCAAATACAAGAAATAAAATATCATAAAAATATGGTATTGATGAAATTAGAAGGTGTTGATACACCAGAACAAGCTGATTTATTACGTCAAAGTTATCTATTAGTAGATAGAGCAGATGAAGAACCTTTAGAAGAAGGAGTTTACTATATAGTAGATTTATTAGGATTAGAGGTTTATACAGACGATAATAAATTACTTGGAAAGGTAGATGATATCTTTAATACAGGAAGTAATGATATATATGTAGTAAAAGATGAAATGGGAAAACAAATCCTTTTACCAGGAATTCCAGATGTTTTAAAAAATGTGGATTTAGAAAAAGGAAGAATAACAGTTCATCTAATACCGGGTTTAATAGTTTAAAATCATGGTGATTTGCCAAAATTAATTATTTAAAATAATTTAAACTACTTGTGATTCGTGCTATTGAAAGGAGAATTAAAGTGCAATTTGATGTTTTAACACTTTTTCCAGAAATGTTTGAACCAATCAAACAAAGCATTTTGGGAAAGGCAATTGAAAATGAAAAAATAAAACTAAAATTGGTAAACATTAGAAACTTTTCAAAAGACAAACACAAAAAAGTAGATGATACACCATATGGTGGTGGTGCAGGGATGGTTATGAAGCCAGATGTAGTATATGATGCATATAAATCAGTATATGAAGAAAATGCAAAAGTAATATATCTATCACCACAAGGAAAAACATTAAACCAAAAAAAAGTTGAAGAATTAAGTAAAGAAAACCATTTAATTTTATTATGTGGTCATTATGAAGGAATAGACCAAAGAGTAATAGATAAGATTGTTGATGAAGAAATTTCAATAGGTGATTATGTATTAACAGGTGGAGAAATACCAGCAATGGTGTTAATTGATACTGTTAGTAGATACATAGATGGAGTTTTGAATCAAGAATCAATAAAAGAAGAAAGTTTTTCAAAAGGGTTGCTTGAATATCCACAATATACAAGACCAGAAGTATTTGAAGGAAAAAAAGTTCCAGAAATATTATTATCAGGTCATCATGAAAATATAGAAAAGTGGAGAAAAGAGCAAGCATTAAAAATAACAAAACAAAAACGACCAGATTTATTAAAAAGAGGATAGAGCTTAAGCAATGGTTATCATTAATTCACAAGGGGAGGGGACATTCCTTAAACCAAAGTGGAGATGATTAAAGAAAATTAAAACAAGGGTAATCACTAGTTAGTAAGGGTAAGGGACATTCTTTAAACGGAGTGGAAATACCCTAGAGTAAAAGAGTGTCCCTTGTCATATTAAGAAAGAAGGAGGAAATTCTAAAATGGATATTATAAAATCAATTGAACACGAACAATTGAAAAACAAAATACCAGAATTAAAAGTTGGTAACACAGTAAGAGTTCACGTAAGAATAAAAGAAGGAAACAAAGAAAGAATCCAAGTATTTGAAGGAATAATTATAAAAGTACAAGGAGGAGGAGTAAACCAAACATTTACAGTTAGAAAAATCTCATATGGTGTAGGAGTTGAAAAAACATTCTTAGTACATTCACCATTAGTAGAAAAAGTAGAACTTGTAAGAGTTGGTAAAGCAAGAAGAGCTAAATTATTCTATTTAAGAGATAGAGTAGGTAAAGCTGCTAAGACTAAAGAACAAGTTGGAGCAAGAATTGAAGATAGAGAAATAGTCGTAAAAGAAGATTTGACAGAAGAACCAGCAGTAGAGGAAGCACCAGAAGAAGCACCAGCTATTGAAACTGAAAATGTAGAAGTTCAAGAAACTGTAGATACAGTTAAAGAAGAACCAGTTGAAGTAGTTAAAGACGAAGCTGAAAAAGCAGATAAAGAAGAAGATAAAAAAGCTGAATAAAAAGTTTTAGAAAAATAAAGATATGTCCCCAGATAGACAAAATGTCCATTTGGGGACATATATGTTAGGGACAAAATGTCTCATTGAGAAACGTCCCTAATGAGACATATCTTCCATGCAATAAAGGCCAGGTTTTTGATTAACAATAAAGCTTGCAGCTTTTAAACTACCTTCTGCAAAAACATTTCGAGAGTAACTAGTATGTTTTATTTCAAAAGTTTCAAAATCGCCAATAAATTGAACAGTATGTTCTCCAACAATATTGCCACCACGAATTGAAGACATACCAATTTCATTTTTATCTCTTTTTTCATGTTTATCATGTCTATTATATTCACAATGAAGAGTATTTCCTAATGCAGAATTTATAGAATCAGCTAACATTTGAGCAGTACCACTTGGACTATCAATTTTTCTATTATGATGAGATTCTATAATTTCTATATCAGTATCTTTCATTAAAGGTGCAAGCCAAGAAACTAACTTTTTCATAATCATAATATCAAAAGACATGTTAGCAGATTTAAAGATTGGAATAATTTTGCTATATTCTTCGATTTTTTCTTCTTGCTCTTTTGTAAATCCAGTAGTTGCTATTACAATTGGTACATTATTTTTACTTGCATATTCTAATATATTTAAAGTTGCAATAGGAATAGAAAAATCTATAATAACATCAGGTTTTTCTTTAATATCTTCAATTTTATCAAAAACAGGAAAAGCAAATTCACCAGTAATATTTTTATCAAATCCTGCTTTTAAAACTAAATTTTCATTTTGTTCAATTAAATCACAAACCACTTGTCCCATTTTTCCATTACAACCATTTACTAAAACTTCTAACATAAATATTTTTCCTTTCCATACTATATTTTATTTAATGCTTGTTTCAAAACCTCCATTTTTTCAGCAGTCATAGGAGTAAGAGGAAGTCTTGGAATTCCAAAATCATAACCTTGAATATTAAGAGCAGCTTTAACAGGAATAGGGTTTACCTCTGAAAATAGAGCTTTAATTAAAGGTAAAGCATCTAATTGCATTTTTGTAGCTTTCTCAATATTTCCACTAAAGAAATTCTGAACAATATTATGTGTATATTCAGGTTTTACATTAGATAAAACAGAAATAACACCTAAACCACCAAGTGATAAAATAGGTAGAATTTGGTCATCATTACCAGAATAGATATGTAGGTCATCACCACAAAGATGAGCAATTTCAGCTACTTGTGATATGTTTCCACTTGCTTCTTTGATTGCAACAATATTTTCGATTTTTGAAAGTTCTAAACAAGTTTTAGGTTCAATATTAACACCAGTTCTACTAGGTACACTATATAAAATTATAGGTAGAGAAACACTTTGTGCGATTACTTTATAGTGTTCAACTAACCCTTTTTGTGTACATTTGTTGTAATAAGGAGTAACAATTAAAAGTCCATCAACACCTAAACTTTCAGCTAACTTTGAATTTTCAATAACTTGTTTTGTGTTATTTCCACCAGTACCTGCAATGATAGGAATTCTTCCATTTGCAGTTTTTACTGCACATTCGATTGCTTGTTTTTTTTCTTCAGTAGTCATAGTAGATGATTCACCAGTTGTGCCACATACAATTATTGCATCTACTTTGTTTTGAATTTGATTTTCAATAAGTCTTTCAAATTCTTTTAAATTAACACCATTTTCATCAAAAGGTGTACTAATAGCTGTTCCACAGCCCTTAAATAAAATTTTTTTCATTAAAAATCACTTCCTAAAAGTGTTTTATAAGCGAAAAAATGTAATTACATTTCTTCTTATTCTAGAATTATATTACAAAAAATAAAAAAAAGAAATAAAAAATAAATTTTTTTTAAAAAGGTATTGACAAAAATAAAAATAAAATATAAAATGAGAACAACAAAAGCGAACAACAATTCGAAAAACAAAAATTCGAACAAAAATCAAAAAGGAGTGATATTTATGAATATAGTTAGAAAACAAACAATTAGAAAAAGCCTTGTAAAGACTGAGTTAGAGAAACATCCAGTACCTATTTTAGGAAAAGATTACAGAGTAAAAATAACTTATAAAAATATTAGAATAACTGAATTGGATGTTGAAAATACGAACATAATTATATCACTTCCAAACAGATATAAAAAAATGGCAAACACAGAAATTTTGGATTTAGCAATAGATAAAATGTACGAACAAATAGCAAAGGTTGAAATAGAAAGAGCTATGGAAAAGACGAGAATAATGTTAGGTTTTGCACCAGAAGAATACGAAATAAAAAGAATGAAAATACTAGGAAAATGTGAAAATAGCAAAATATCTATCAATCCAGAAGTTGTTAAATATAAAAGAGAAGTAATTGATTATATAGTATTACATCAATATTGTCATTTAAAACATAAAACTCATTCTAAAGCATTCTACAAAATGATAGAAAAATATCAACCAAATTATAAGAAATGTGAGGAGGTGTTGCTAAATATTTAAAAAATATAAGAAAATATGAAAAAACACATAGAAAAACCTAGAAATAAAAATGATTTAAAAATGATATAAAAAACCTAAATTGACAAACACATCTAAGTTAGATTTAAAAAATGCTACTTAGATGTGTTTTTTTCTTGAAAAAATATCGACAAAACTAAAAAAAAGTGATAATATATGTATGTATATATATTGGGGTATCGCCAAGCGGTAAGGCATCGGACTCTGACTCCGACATTCCTGTGTTCGAATCACAGTACCCCAGCCAAACTTTAATTGGAGGTAACAAATGAAAAAACAAAATCACACGAACTCAAAAGGTGTAACTCTAGTAGCATTAATAATTACGATAGTAGTATTAATAATAATAGCATCAATAGCAACATATAGTGGAATAGATATAATACGTTCATCAAGATTAACATCATTTACAACAGAAATGAAAATAATGCAAACAGAAGTAAATGAGTTATATGAAAAGTGGAAAAATGGCGAAATAATTATTGATGACAATGGAAATGTAACAATACAAGAAGATGAATCAACACAAGTAAGTATAGGAAAAGATTTAACATACGACTCTGATGTGGAAAACCAAGCAAGTTATGTTTTAATACATCAACTTGACTTAGGAGATACTTTGAGTGATTTAAAAGCTTATAGATATTTTGATTATGCAACAATTGAATATCTAGGAATTGAAGGAACAGAAGGAGAGTTTTTTGTAAATATAGCAGATAGAAAAGTAGTTAGTTTTGAAGGCTTTAGATATGATGGAGTAATGTACTATACTTTAGAACAGTTACCTCAAAGTTTATACAATGTAGATTATAATCCAAATCAAGGAAAACCAACATTTGATTTGAGTTATGAGGCAATAGGAGATAGTAAATGGAGAATTACAGTATCTAATATTCAGTATGATGGAAATATAGATAAATGGTATGTGAAATACCAAGAAGATGGAACAGATTATTGGAATACATCAGAAGATTTGAATTTTGTAGTAAATAAAGATGCATTATATAATATTTATATAGAAAATGGAGATGTAGTATCAGATATAAAAAATAAAGCATTAGGTGTAAAAGAACCTACACCAGAAGATTCTAGTGTAACAGAATTACAAGAAATGAAATATGGTGTTATAGAAGTAGAATTTTTAAGTGGCACTAGTTATTCAGTAACTAGCAATCCAAATGCTCCAATCTTAAATTCTGAACAGGGAATGCAAGCTGTTTATTGGGCAAAAGATGAGAGCGGAGATATAGATACAACAAATATTACAAATAACACATATGAAATTTCTACTGATACAAGTAATTTTAATTCAAATAATTGGTATAGTTATACTGCACAAACAGGAAATACGGAAGAAAGTGGAAGTAGTAGATGGGCAAATGCAAAAGTAACAAAAGATGGAGTAGCAAGTTATTTTGTATGGATACCAAGATATGCATATAGAATAATATATTTTGATACACCAGAGCATGAACAACAATATAGAGCTGGAGGCATAACAGAAAGGGAAGCGTTAACAAACGGATGGATAGTAGGATATAGTGATGCAAGAGGAATAGTAGATGCAGAAGGTAAAAAGCCAACATCAGTATCTTCTCAAACGGCAATATCAGTAAATGATAAATACTTTAAAACTCATCCGGTATTTGATGGAGATGTTAATTATGGTGGTTGGGCTGAAGATGATGGAACACCAGTTAAACTATCAGGTTTTTGGATAATGAAATATGAAGCAAGTCAGGTAAGTGATACAACAATACCAAAATCAGAGCCAGGAGTGAGTAGTTGGGTAAATGCTGGTAAAATAGGAAATATGTTTTTGTATGCTAAAGAATATAATTCAAACATAAATAGTCATATGATGAAAAATAGTGAATGGGGAGCAGTAGCATATTTAACAGATAGTAAATATGGAAGAAATGGAACAGAAATAACAATAAATAATAACCAATATGTCAGAACAGGAAATGCTGGAAATGATATTTCGGCAAGTGCAAATACAACTACAAATCCATATAACACAGGGAAAGGAATGTTAGCAAGTAGTACAGGAAATATCTATGGCATATATGACTTATCAGGAGGCGCAATAGAATATGTTGCAGCATATTATGGTAAAGGTACAGATTTGATTTTAACAGATGTTGGGAAGAATTTGATAAATGAAAATAAAGTAAGTGATGCATATTCAACAGTATATGAAGAATCGGCTGAAACAACTTCAATGAGAAGAGCATATAAATATGGAGATGCAATATATGAAACAAAAGGATGGTATGATGATAGTAGTGGAGTATATTCTAATGATTATCCGTTTATTCAACGTGGAGGAAGTTTTTTAAATACACAAAGTAGTGGTATATTCTATATTCTATCAATTGGAGGAACGACTACTGGTATGCAGACTTTTCGTGTTTGTCTCACAATACAATAAAACACTACTGAAATAAATAATAACTATCAGAAAGAAAACTATTTTGATTTTTCAAGATAGTTTTCTTTACTTTTGGTTAAAATTAGGATATAATATAGCAAGTAAAAAGACAGATAAAGGAGAGAGATTAATGTCAGAAAATCAAAACAATCAAAACAATACACAAGAACAAGAATTAGATATGAATCACTTAATGCAAATAAGAAGAGAAAAATTAAAAGAATTACAAGAACAAGGAAAAGACCCATATCAAATAACAAAATTTGATAGAACAAATACAGCAGGAGAAATAAAAGCAAATTATGAGAAATTTGAACAAAAAGATGTAACAGTCGCAGGAAGAATAATAGCAAAAAGAATCATGGGAAAAGCATCATTTTGTACAATACAAGACTGTGATGAAAAAATCCAAAGTTATGTAAGTATAAATGATTTAGGAGAAGAAAGCTATAAAGCATTTAAAACATTTGATATTGGAGATATTATTGGTATTACTGGATTTGTATTTAAAACAAGAACAGAAGAAATATCAGTACATGCAAAAGAAGTAACATTACTATCTAAATCATTAAGACCATTACCAGAAAAATTCCATGGTTTAAAAGACCCAGATTTAAGATATCGTCAAAGATATACAGATTTAATAGTAAATCCAGAAGTTAAAGAAACTTTCATATTAAGAAGTAAAATAATTAGTAAAATAAGAGAAATATTAAATGAAAAAGGATATTTAGAAGTTGAAACACCAATATTAAATACAATATCAGGTGGAGCAACAGCAAAACCTTTTATAACACACCACAATGCATTAAATATTGATATGTATTTAAGAATTGCTTTAGAGTTAAATCTAAAAAGATTAATTGTTGGTGGTTTTGACAAAGTATATGAATTAGGTAGAGTATTTAGAAATGAAGGAATGGATATAAGACACAATCCAGAATTCACAATGCTTGAATTATATGCATCATACCAAGATTACCATGACATGATGGATATAACAGAAGAGATATTCTCAAGAACAGCTAAAGAAGTATTAGGAACAACAAAGATAAATTATCAAGGACAAGATATTGATTTAGCACCTGGTTGGAAAAGAATATCAATGATAGATTCTATAAAAGAAGTAACAGGAATAGACTTTAATGAAATAGAAACAGACGAAGAGGCAGTGGCTTTAGCAAAAGAAAGAAATATAGAAATACCAGACAAAACAAAAGAGACAAGAGGAGATGTAATTAGTTTATTCTTTGATGAATATGTAGAAAAAACATTAATACAACCAACGTTTGTATATGATTATCCAGTAGAAATATCACCACTTGCTAAGAAATCAGTAAAAGATCCAAGATTAACAGAAAGATTTGAAGCATTTATCGGTGGAAGAGAATATGGAAATGCTTTCTCAGAATTGAATGATCCAATAGACCAATATGAAAGATTCAAAAAACAAGTTGAAGCAAGAGAAGCAGGAGACGAAGAAGCTGGAATGATGGATGAAGATTATATTCAAGCATTAGAAATAGGATTACCACCAACAGGTGGACTTGGAATAGGTGTAGATCGTTTGGTAATGTTATTAACAGATTGTAGTTCAATTAGAGATGCGTTATTATTCCCTACAATGAAGCCATTATCTAATTAGGAAAAGTAAGGAGTTTTTATGTTTAATTTTTCATTTGATAGAAGGATAATATATATAATAATTGCAATAATGGTATTATCAACAGTAGTACAATATGCTACAAACCCAGGAGCATTATTTGGATTATTAGTTAGTATACCAGGAGTACTAATTGCAATAACATTCCATGAATTTGCACATGGATTTGCAGCATATAAATTAGGTGATAATACAGCAAAAAATGAAGGAAGATTAAGTTTAAATCCATTGGACCACTTAGACCCAATAGGAACATTAATGTTACTATTTGCAGGATTTGGATGGGGAAAACCAGTACATGTAAATCCAACAAATTATACCAGAAGAATCTCAATGGAAAAAGGAGAAGCGATAGTATCACTTGCAGGACCGTTAATGAATATCATTTTAGCATTTATATTTGCGATTATTTATGCTGCAATATATAAATTTGCAGGACCTGATTTTGTTAATGAGTCAACAGTAGGAAATATAATAATGTTACTAATATCTTTTACAATATCTATAAATATAGGATTAGGAGTATTTAATTTAATACCATTACCACCATTAGATGGTTCAAAAATTATTATGCCTTTTTTACCATATAATGCAAAACAATGGTTTAGAAATAATGAATATATCTTTTATATAGTTTTTGTAGTAATTTGGATAACAGGAATTGCAGGTATGATTATATCTCCAGCAATTACTTGGATAAGTAATGGAATTATGAGTCTTGTACAGATGATGTTTGGACTTTAAAATTGTTGAAAAATAATTATAATTTTGGCAAGGAATGAGATAATAAATGGAAAAAGATATATACACTTTAGGAATTGAATCAAGTTGTGACGAAACCTCTGTAGCTATTGTAAAAAATGGTAGAGAGGTTCTTTCGAATGTAATAGATACACAAATTCCAATACATGAAAAATATGGTGGAGTAGTACCAGAAATAGCCTCTAGAAATCACATAGAGGCTATTTCACGAGTAATGAAAAAAGCACTAAAAGATGCAAATATTAAATTAGAACAAATTGATGCAATTACGCCAACATATGGACCAGGCCTAGTAGGGGCCCTACTGGTTGGGGTATCGTATGCAAAAGCGTTGGCATTTGCTAAATCAATCCCTCTAGTAGGGGTTAACCACATTCAAGGACATATAGCTGCAAATTACATAACATATTCAGAATTAAAACCTCCATTTTTATGTATAATGATGTCTGGAGGCAATACACAAATAATTCATGTGAAGGATTATACTAAATTTGAAGTATTACGGAAAAACACGTGATGATGCAATTGGAGAGGCTTTTGATAAAGTAGCAAGAGTTGTTGGTTTAGGATATCCAGGTGGACCAAAAGTAGATAATTTAGCAAAGCAAGGTGAGCCTAATATTGAATTACCAAAAACTCATTTTGATGGAGATACATTAGATTTTAGTTTTAGTGGAATTAAAACAGCAGTAATTAATTTGCATCATAAAAATCCAGATATAAACAAGGCTGATTTATGTGCAAGTTTTCAAAAAACTGTTACAGAGACTTTAATGACTAATGTAGAAAAAGCAATTAAGAAAACTAATATAAAAACTGTTGCATTAGCTGGAGGAGTTTCTGCAAATAGTTATATAAGAAAAGAATTTATGAATTTAGAAAAAGATGGTATAAAAGTATATATGCCAGATTTGAAATTATGTACAGATAATGCAGCAATGATAGCATCAGCCGGATATTATAACTTTATAGATGGAAAAAGAGATGATATGTATTTAAATGCAATTCCTAATTTGAAATTAAGTGATTAAAGGAGTTATATATGGCAATTTATACAATAGGAGATCTTCATTTATCTTTCCATGAAAATAAACCAATGGACATATTTGGAGAAAATTGGAGAGGACATGAAGAAAAAATAAAAAAGGATTGGATAGAAAAAGTAACGGAAAAAGACCTAGTAATAATACCAGGTGATTTTTCATGGTCTACATATTTGAAAGATACATATGAAGATTTTAGCTATCTACATTCTTTGCCAGGGAAAAAACTTCTTTTAAAAGGAAATCATGATTATTGGTGGACAACTTTAAAGAGCATGAGAGAATTTGTAAAAGAAAATGGTTTTGATGATATTGATTTTCTATATAACACAGCATATGAATTTGAAAATTACATATTTGCAGGAACAAGAGGATGGAGTCAATCTCAGGAAGAAGATAATGAAAAAATGATACAAAGAGAGCAATTGAGACTTGAGTTATCATTAAAAGAGGCTAATAAATTATTAAATAAGGATTGTTTAGGAGAAGAAAGGGGAGCAAATGCAAAAGAAATTATAGTTTTTATGCATTATCCACCAATTACAAACAGTCAAATACAAGAATGTACAAAAATGGATAAGGAAATATGCGAAGTAAATACTTTTGTTAAGTTAATGAAAGAGTACAATATTAAAAGATGTTATTATGGACATTTGCATGGAATTTCTATAAAAGAAGCGGTAGAAGGAGAATATGATGGAATAGAGTTTAAATTAGTAAGTGCAGATGGATTAGATTTTAAGTTGTTGAGAATCAGGGATTAGGGGGACGGAGCTAAAAATCCCTGTTTTTAGGGAATAAGGGACGGACCTTTATTTAATTTATAAAACAGGGATTTTTAGCTCCGTCCCCCTAATCCCTGTTTTCTTTGAAAGGTGAAAGTGTATGGATTTAAATAAAGATGTCAAATATGTAAAAGGTGTTGGACCAAATAGAGTACAACTATTAAATAAATTAGGAATTTTCACACTAAAAGATTTAATTAGCTATTATCCTAGAACATATGAAGATAGAAGCAAACCAAAGAATATAATTGAATGTGTAGATGGCGAAGAAACGTTAATAGAAGGAATTGTATGTAATAGAATGACTGATGTAAGATTAAAAGGAAAAACGATGCAAAGACTAATAGTAAGAGATGAAACAGCATCTGTTACAATTACATGGTTTAACCAAAGCTATTTAAAAAACATATTCAAGCAAGGGGAAAAATATCAATTTTACGGGAAAATATCAAATGCTTTTGGAAGAATTAATATGACATCACCTGTTTTTGATGAATCCGGAAAAAGCAATAATACAGGAAAAATAATTCCAATTTATCCATTAACATATCAACTATCACAAAATGTTTTACGAAAAATCATAGAAGCAGGACTAAAAGAAGTTGATGGAAACCTAAGTGAAACATTGCCAGATTATTTAATTAAAGAATATAAATTAGATGAAATAAATGAAGCGATAAATCAAATACATTTTCCAAAAGATTTTAGAGAGTTTGAGAAGGCGAGATATAGATTAGTATTTGAAGAGTTACTTTCAACTCAACTTGCTTTGTTAGAATTGAAAAATAGCTATAATACTGAAGAAAAAGGAATTAGATTTGATAAAAATGCAAAAATGTCAGATGTTATAAATAAATTGCCATTTCAATTAACGAAAGCACAGCTTAGAGTTTTAGAAGAAATAGATAACAACATGGAATCTGAAAAATCAATGAATAGATTATTGCAGGGAGATGTAGGCTCACGGAAAGACAGTTGTTGCAATGTGTGCAGCATATAAAGCAGTAAAATCAGGATATCAAGCTGCAATAATGGCTCCAACAGCAATTTTAGCAACACAACATTTTGAGAATTTTAAAAACTTATTAGAAGAGTTAGATATAAGATGTGAGCTTCTGATATCAGGAATCACAAAAAAGAAGAAAGAAGATATTTTAGAAAGACTAAAAAATGGTGAAATAGATATTTTAATTGGTACACATGCTATTATAGAAGATAATGTAATATTTAAAAATTTAGGATTAGTAGTAACAGATGAACAACATCGTTTTGGAGTAAAACAAAGAACAAAAATAGCTGAAAAAGGCCAAAATCCAGATGTGTTAGTAATGACCGCAACTCCAATTCCAAGAACGTTAGCATTAATATTATATGGAGACCTAGACATATCTATAATAGATGAATTACCACCAAATAGAAAAAAAATTGAAACATATGCAGTCCAAAAAAATATGACTGAAAGAGTAAATAAATTCATACAAAAGCAAGTACAAGAAGGTAGACAAGCGTATATAGTTTGTCCACTTGTAGAAGAAAATGAGGACTTAGATTTAAAATCAGTAGAAAAATTGTATGAGACATATAAAACGGAAATATTTCCTCAATATAGAGTTGAGTATATACACGGAAAAATGAAGCAAAAAGATAAAGATAGTATAATGGAAAGATTTAAAAAAGGTGATATTGATATATTAATTTCTACAACAGTAATTGAAGTAGGGGTTGATGTACCAAATGCAAATATAATGGTAATTGAAAATGCAGAAAGGTTTGGATTAGCACAACTACATCAATTAAGAGGAAGAGTTGGAAGAGGCGAATACCAATCATACTGTATATTAAAATATGAAGGAAAAGGCGAAACAGTTAGAAAAAGAATGAAAGTAATGTGTGATACGAATGATGGATTTATAATATCAGAAAAGGACTTAGAGCTAAGAGGCTCAGGAGACTTTTTTGGTACAATGCAACATGGATTACCAGAATTTAAAATAGCAAATTTATTTGAAGATATGCCGATTTTAAAATCAGTACAGTCTTTAGCAATGAAAATTATAAATGAAGATCCAAAATTGGAAAAACAAGAAAATAGACTTTTAAAAGATTTGATAAAAGATAAATTTATGAAAAGAATAGAAATCTGATGTCGCAATGGGGACGTTTTGTCCATTTGGGGACGTTTCCTTTTGGACATTTTTGTCCATTTTGGGAGTGCGACAGGCATGTCGTTTAACTAAACGGTGAAAGTCCGGAGTGGAGGTAAATATCGCCAACCACATAGAGA
>CALXKC010000021.1 GCA_944388775.1 uncultured Clostridia bacterium
GTAAACAAAAAAGCAACAAAAGTTGAAATAGCAAAAGCTGTTGAAAAACTTTTTGAAGTTAAAGTATTAAAAGTAAACACTATGACAGTAAGCGGAAAGAAAAAAAGAGTTGGATATCATGTTGGAAAAACATCTGACTGGAAAAAAGCAATAGTAACTATTGATACAAATCCATCAGAAGAAACATATCTAGCAAAAGGTGGAAAAGAAGTTAAAGTATCTAAAAAATATAAAGATTCAATTGATGAATTTATGGGAGCATAAATTTTAAATTGGAAAATAAAGGAAGTGATTTTAATGGGCAAAAAGGAAAAAGAAGCTTTTGAAGAAAAATTAAAAAAAGATGCGAGAAAAAATCGTGAAACTGATGAAGAATATTTAAGAAGAGTAATGGGAGAAAAAGCAGTAAAAAAACCATTAAAACCAGTAGATCCTATTCATCTTAAAGATGATAATAATAAGATAATAACACATGAAGATTCAGAAAGATACTAATAAGTAAAAGTAATATCTGGAAAATACCAGGAAAATAAAGAATATCTGTAAGCGGAGCAGGAAAAAATCCGTAAAAATGTAGATAAGACGAAGTTTTTCATAAATTCGAGAAAGGAAGAGTAAAAATGGGAATGAAACACTTTAAGGCCTATACACCATCAAGAAGAAATATGACAGTTTCAGATTTCGCAGAAGTAACAAAGAAAACTCCTGAAAAATCATTACTTGCAAAGAAAAGAAAAAATGCAGGAAGAAACTCATATGGTAGAATAACAGTAAGACACCAAGGTGGTGGAAATAGACAAAAATATAGAATAGTAGATTTTAAAAGAAGAAAAGACGATATGGAAGCAACAGTAATTGGAATCGAATACGATCCAAACAGAAGTGCAAATATCGCATTAATTCAATATGAAGATGGAGAAAAAGCATATATATTAGCTCCACAAGGATTAACAGATGGAGATAAAGTAATATCTGGAGAAGCAGTTGACATTAAAGTAGGTAACTGTATGCCAATCAGCTCAATTCCAGTAGGTACATTAATCCACAACATAGAATTAAATCCAAAACAAGGTGGAAAATTAGTTAAAGCTGCAGGTCAAAGTGCACAATTAATGGCTAAAGAAGGAAAATATGCACATGTAAGACTACCATCAGGAGAAATGAGATTAATTTTATCAACATGTAGAGCTACAATCGGAGTAATCGGAAATAGTGATCATGAAAATGTTAAAATTGGTAAAGCTGGTAGAAAAAGACACATGGGAATCAGACCAACAGTTAGAGGTTCTGTAATGAACCCAGTAGATCACCCACATGGTGGTGGTGAAGGTAAAGCACCAGTAGGACACGCTGGACCATTAACACCTTGGGGTAAACCAGCTCTTGGATATAAAACAAGAAATAAAAAGAAACTATCTAACAAATTTATTGTTAAGAGAAGAAATAGCAAATAGAATTAGAGCGATTTTTACATATTTAATAAATTATATTAAATGTAAAAATTATGCTCTAGCTATATAGCTAGTTAGAGATTAATAAATTACAAAATAAAAATTTTCTTGAAAGGAGGAAAATTTTAAATGTCAAGATCAAGCAAGAAAAAACCATATGTAGCACCTGAACTACTTAAAAGAGTAGAAGCTATGAATGAAACAGGAAACAAAGAAGTTCTAAAAACATGGTCAAGAGCTTCAACAATATATCCACAAATGGTAGGACACACAATAGCTGTTCATGATGGAAGAAAACATGTTCCAATTTATATCGCAGAAGAAATGATTGGACATAAATTAGGTGAATTTGCACCTACAAGAACTTTTAAAGGTCATGCAGGAGACAAAAAGACGAAGAAATAAATTAAAATGTTAAATAAAAGCAAGGGAGAATCACCAATTCACGAGGGGAGGGGACATTCCTTAAACTAAGTGGAGACGACCAAGAGGTAAAGGTGTGTCCCCTGTCAAAAGGCAAAGGAGGTTATGAAAGTGCAAGAAACAGTTGTAAAAAATGAAGCTAGAGCAACTCTAAAATATGTAAGAATATCTGCAAGAAAAGTAAAAATCGTAGCAGACTTAATTAGAGGAAAAGATGTAGACCAAGCTTTAGCAATAGTAAAATTTACACCAAAAGCAGCATCTGAAATAATAGAAAAATTATTAAAATCAGCAATAGCAAATGCTGAAAACAATCATGATATGAAACATGAAAATTTATATGTAGCTGAAATATATGCAAACCAAGGTCCAACTTTAAAAAGAATTAGACCAGCAGCAAAAGGTTCAGCAGTAAGAATTAGAAAAAGAACAAGTCATATAACAATAGTTCTAAAAGAAAGAGAATAGAAAAGGAGGCTTAGGATTTATGGGACAAAAAGTACATCCAACAGGAGTAAGAGTTGGAATAATAAAAGACTGGAACTCTAAATGGTATGCAGATTCTAAACACTTTGCAGATTATTTAGTAGAAGACCAAAAAATCCGTAAATTTTTAAAGAAAAAATTATATCTTGCTGGAATTTCAAAAATAGAAATAGAAAGAACAGCTAAGATGGTAAAAATCAATTTATACACAGCAAAACCAGGTATCGTAATTGGAAAAGGTGGAGCAGGTGTTGAAAGCGTAAAAGCAGAATTAGTTAAATTAATAGGAAAAGATGTTAATTTAAACATTGTAGAAGTTAAAAACATAGACACAGATGCACAATTAGTTGCAGAAAATATCGCAGGACAACTAGAAAGAAGAATTTCATTCAGAAGAGCTATGAAACAATGCATGCAAAAAGCTATGAAATCAGGTGCTTTAGGAATAAAAACTGCAGTATCTGGAAGATTAGGTGGAGCTGACATGGCTAGAACTGAATTCTATAAAGAAGGAAACATACCACTACAAACTTTAAGAGCTGATATAGATTATGGATTTGCAGAAGCAGATACAACATACGGAAAAATCGGTGTAAAAGTTTGGATATATAAAGGAGAAGTTCTTCCAGAAAAGAAAGTGGAAGGAGGAGAAAAATAATGCCATTAATGCCAAAAAGAACAAAACACAGAAAAGTACAAAAAGGTAGAATGAGAGGAAAAACAACAAGAGGTAATAAAGTTACAGATGGAGAATATGGAATCCAAGCAGTAACAGGAGCTTTAGTTACAGGAAATCAAATTGAAGCAGCCAGAATTGCTATGACTCGTTATATAAAAAGAGGAGGAAAAGTTTGGATAAAAATTTTCCCAGATAAACCAATAACAGCAAAACCTATCGGAACTCGTATGGGTAAAGGTAAAGGTGCTCCTGAATATTGGGTAGCAGTTGTAAAACCTGGTAGAGTTATGTTTGAAATAGCTGGTGTACCAGAAGAAACTGCAAGAGAAGCTTTACGTTTAGCTATGAATAAACTACCTAATAAAACAAAATTCGTAGCAAGAGAAACTGAAAAGGTAGGTGAAAATGATGAAGATAGATAAAATAAGAGAAATGTCTTCACCAGATTTAGAAAAAGAATTAGGTGAACTAAAAACAGAATTATTCAAATTAAAATTTAGTTTAGCTACAAACGGATTAGATAATCCAATGAAAATAAAACAAGTTAAAAGAGATATAGCTAAAATAAATACAGTATTAACAGAAAGAAAAATTCAAGAAAGTAAGAAAGCATAAACATAGTAATGAAATAAGAGCAAGGGCGAATCACTTAATCACGCGGGGAAGGGACATTCCTTGAACCAAGTGGACATGACGGAAAAGTAAAGGTGTGTCCCTTGTCGAAAAAGAGGAAAGGAGAAATCTAAATGGAAGAAAGAAATCTTCGTAAAACAATGATTGGAACTGTATTATCAAACAAAATGGACAAAACAGTTGTAGTAGCAGTAGAAACAAGTGTAAGTCACAAAATGTATGGTAAAACAGTAAAAAGAACATATAAATTAAAAGCTCATGATGAAGAAAATGCTTGCCAAATAGGAGATAAAGTAAAAGTAATGGAAACAAGACCACTTTCTAAAGACAAAAGATGGAGAGTAGTTGAAATTACAGAAAAAGCCATTACAAAGTAAAAAAATGAAATAATAAGTTAAATAAGGGTAATCACCAATTCACGAGGGGAGGGGACATTCCTTAAACCAAAGTGGAAGTGACCAAAAGGTAAAAGGTGTGTCCCCTGACAAAAAGAAAAGAAAGGAGGAACCATAAATGATACAACAACAATCAAGATTAAAGGTAGCAGACAACACAGGCGCAAAAGAAATCATGTGTATTAGATGTTTAGGAGGTTCATACAGAAAAACATCTAACATAGGAGATGTAATAGTTGCTTCTGTTAAATCAGCAACACCAGGAGGAGTTGTTAAAAAAGGTGATGTTGTAAAAGCTGTTATCGTAAGATCTAAAAAAGGATTAAGAAGATCAGATGGTTCATATATAAAATTTGATGAAAACGCAGCTGTTATAATAAAAGAAGACGGAACACCAAGAGGAACACGTATTTTTGGACCAGTTGCAAGAGAATTAAGAGAAAAAGATTACATGAAAATATTATCTTTAGCACCAGAAGTGTTATAGAAGGAAAAGGAGGGAAAACTCTAAAATGAGAATCAAAAAAGGCGACAATGTTCAAGTTTTATCTGGAAATGACAAAGGTAAAACAGGAGAAGTATTAGAAGTTATGCCAAAAGAAGACAAAGTAGTAGTAAAAGGCGTAAATATAAGAAAAAAACATGTTAAAGCAAGAAGACAAGGAGAAGAAAGCGGAATAATACCAGTAGAATGTAGCATTCCAGCTTCAAAAGTAAATGTTGTATGTCCAAAATGTGGAAAAGCTACAAGAGTAGGATACAGCGTAGAAAAAGATAAAAAAGTTCGTATATGTAAAAAATGCGGTGCAAAATTAAAATAAGGAAGGAGGATTAATTAAATAATGGAAAAATTAAGAGAACAATATGTAAATGAAGTAATCCCAGCATTAATGAAAAAATTCAATTATAAATCAATTATGCAAGTACCAAAACTTGACAAAATCGTTATAAACATTGGTTTAGGAGACTTAAAAGAAAATCCTAAAGCATTAGAAAATGCAATGAATGATTTAGCTCAAATTACAGGTCAAAAACCAGTAATAACAAAAGCAAAAAAATCAATTGCTGCATTCAAACTAAGAGAAGGAGCAAACATTGGATGTAAAGTAACTTTAAGAGCAGATAAAATGTATGACTTTGCATATAAATTATTTAATGTTGCACTTCCAAGAGTAAGAGACTTTAGAGGAGTTTCTAACAATTCATTTGATGGAAGAGGAAATTACTCAATGGGAGTAAAAGAACAATTAATATTCCCTGAGATAGAATATGATAAAATAGACAAAATAAGAGGTATGGATATTATATTCGTAACAACAGCTAAAACTGATGAAGAATCTAGAGAGTTGTTGAAGTTGTTAGGAATGCCTTTTAAAAATTAATTTTAAACTGCGTCTAACGTCGTTAGTCTACGCATAAAAAATCCTCATCGTACACAAAGTACGATTCCGGTTTTTTAGCTTGACTGCCTAGTTATACTTGTTTTAAATTAATTTTACAAACATAATATAGTTGTGATAAGAAAGGAGTAAACTATGGCTAAAAAATCAATGAAAGTAAAACAAGCAAGACCACAAAAATATAAAACTAGAGAATATAATAGATGTAAATTATGTGGTAGACCACATGCATATATTAGAAAATATGGTATATGCCGTGTATGTTTTAGAGAATTAGCTCATAAGGGAGAGATTCCAGGGGTTAAGAAAGCCAGCTGGTAAAAAAATTAATGAAAATCAGCATCTTGCACATTTTTATTTCTTTAATCAAACTTCGACATACAAAAAGTATGCCTTCAGCTTGATTAAATCATAAAAATGCACAATATACTAATTTTGATTAATTTTAAAAGAAAATAAAAAAGGGTGAATCATTAAAAAAAGTAAAAGAGTTCCCTGTCAAAAAGAAAGAAAAGGAGGTTAGTAACTAAATGAATACTACAGATCCAATTGCAGATATGTTAACAAGAATTAGAAATGCAAATAGTTCAAAACATAAAACAGTTGATATTCCAGCATCAAATATGAAATTAGGAATAGCTGAAATATTATATAAAGAAGGATATATTAAATCTTTTGAAGAAATAAAAGATGATACACAAGGTATTATCAGAATAACATTAAAATATGATGAAAAAGGAACAAGAGTAATTGATGGTTTAAAAAGAATCAGTAAACCAGGATTAAGAGTATATGCTTCAAAAGAAGAATTACCAAGAGTACTAAATGGATTAGGAGTAGCAATTATTTCTACATCAAAAGGATTAAAAACAGATAAAGAAGCAAGAGCGTTAGGAATTGGTGGAGAAGTATTAGCCTATGTTTGGTAAAATATGTGTAATAGCAATCGATTTAGGAATATTATTTGGAATTATAAATTGCATTATTTTCTTTATAAACAAAAAGAAAATAAATAATAAATATTTAATATTAGGAATATTATTTGTTACAATATGGAGTTTTATTGGAAGTTGTATATATAACTATGGTATGTATGTGGAATATGAAAAATCTATAGAAGAATATATCAAAGATTTTATATTAAAAATATTACCATGTATTATACAAATGTGTATTTTTATAAGATTAATAAGAAGCATAAGGAAAGAAAGAAGGAGGGAAAACTAAAATGTCAAGAATAGGAAACAAACCTATAACAGTACCATCAGAAGTACAAGTAAAAATCGATGGACAACACATTACTGTAACAGGGCCTAAAGGAACATTAGAAAGAGACATTCATAAAAATATAACAATAGAAATGAATGAAAATGTTATAACATTAAAAAGAATAAATGACGAACCAGCTAACAAAAGTTTACACGGTTTAACAAGAACATTAATTCAAAACATGATTATAGGTGTAACAACTGGTTATAGCAAAGAATTACAAATCAATGGTGTTGGATATAGAGTTGTAAAACAAGGAAATAACTTGAATTTAACATTAGGATATTCACATCCAGTTATATTCGAAGCACCTGAAGGAATCAGCTTTGATGTACCTAATGCAAATACTATAATAGTTAATGGTATTGACAAAGAATTAGTTGGTCAAACAGCAGCTGTTATCAGAACAAAAAGACCACCTGAAGTTTATAGAGGTAAAGGTATTAAATATGCTGATGAAGTTATTAGACGTAAAGAGGGTAAAACAGGTAAATAAATTCAAATGAAAAGCAGCAATCTGTACATTTTTATTTCTTTAATCAAACTTCGACATACAAAAGTATGCCTTCAGCTTGATTAAATCATAAAAATGCACATCTCACTACTTTTGATTTGAATTAAAGTATAACGATAAATTACTTTTAAAATATAAAAGTAAATATAGCTCAATTTTTTAGAAAGGAGTAATTAAAAATGGTTAAGAAAACAGATAGAAAAATGGAAAGAACAAGAAGACATATTCGTGTTAGAAGAAAAATATCTGGAACTGCTGAAAGACCAAGACTATGTGTATATAGAAGCAATAGCAATATATATGTACAAGTAATTGATGACGTAGCAGGAAAAACTTTAGCACAAGCATCAACATTAGATAAAGAAATCAAAACTAAGCATTCAAATAAAGCAGCAGCTAAAGAAGTTGGAGCATTAATTGCAAAAAGAGCAATAGAAAAAAATATCAAATCTGTTGTATTTGATCGTGGTGGATACATATATCACGGAGTTGTAAAAGAATTAGCAGAAGCTGCAAGAGAAGGCGGACTAAAATTCTAAGATTAATAATATAAAATAGAGCAAGGGCGAATCACCTATTCACGAGGGGAGGGGACATTCCTTAAACTAAGTGGAGATGATTAACCAAAATAAAAAATAGTAAATCACTAATTCACACGGGTAGGGGACATTTCTTATCCATAGTGGAAGTGACGAAGGGGAAAGAAGTGTCCCCTGACAACTGATAAAGGAGGGAAAACAAAAACCAATGGAAGATAAAAGAGAATTAAAAGAAAAAGTAGTTGCCATCAACAGAGTTGCAAAAGTTGTAAAAGGAGGAAGAACATTCCGTTTTAGTGCAGTTGTTGTAGTTGGTGACGAAAATGGTCATGTTGGAGTTGGAAATGGTAAAGCTGCAGAAGTTCCAGACGCTATCAAAAAAGCAATCCAAGAAGCTAAAAAGAACTTAGTAGAAGTACCAATAGTAGATACAACAGTACCACATGAATATATTGGAAAATTTGGAAGTGCAAAAGTTATGTTAAAACCAGCAGCAGTAGGTACTGGAATTATCGCAGGAGGAAGCGTTAGACCAGTTATGGAACTTGCCGGATACAAAAACATAAGAACAAAAGTTATAGGAACAAACAATCCAAGAAACGTTGTATATGCTACATTAGAAGGATTAAAATCAATGCAAACAATAGAACAAGTTGCTAAAAAAAGAGGAAAAAAAGTAGAAGAAATAGTATAATTAATTGTACAACAAAAATAAAATACAGGGCGAATCACCAATTCACGAGGGGAGGGGACATTCCTTAAACCAAAGTGGAAATGATTAACCAAAATAAAAAAATAGTAAATCACTAATTCACAAGGGTAGGGGATATTTCTTATCCAGAGTGGAAGTGACGTAGGGGAAAGAAGTGTCCCCTGACAACTGATAAAGGAGGGAAAACCGAAAATGAAGCTAGACGAATTAAAACCAGCTGTAAAAAGAGTAAAAAGAAACAGAGTAGGACGTGGAATTGCATCTGGAAATGGAAAAACATCAGGAAGAGGACATAAAGGTCAAAAAGCAAGAAGTGGTGGAGGAGTAAGAAGAGGCTTCGAAGGAGGACAAACACCACTATATAGAAGACTACCAAAAAGAGGATTCAACAACATAAATAGCAAAAACTACACAGAAGTAACTCTAAAAATGCTAAATAAATCACAAGCAACAGATGTAACAGCAGAAACTTTACTTGCAGAAGGAATAATCGGAAAAATCAATGATGGAATAGTTGTTTTAGCAACTGGAAAATTAGAGAAAAAATTAAACGTTAAAGCCGTTAAATTTACAGCTAAGGCAAAAGAAGCAATCGAAGCTTTAGGTGGAAAGGCTGAGGTGATTTAATTGTTTAAAACTATAAAAAATGCATTTAAAACACCAGATGTTAGAAAAAGATTATTATATACATTATTATTAATAGTAGTTTTCAGATTTGGATGTTATATAACAGTACCAGGAGTAGATAGCATAGCATTAAATGATGCTATGGGAAACACAAATGGTATTGCAGGATTAATTGACATTATATCTGGAGGAGCATTCTCTAGATTCTCAGTATTTGCAATGTCAATTACACCATATATCACAGCATCAATAGTAATCCAACTTTTAGCAATGATAATACCAGCTTTAGAAAGATTAACTAAAGAAGGTGGAGAAGTTGGAAGACAAAAAATAAATAAATATACAAAAATATTAACAATTATATTAGCTTTAGTAGAAGGAATTGGATTATATTTATCATATAAATCAGCAGGAATATTTGTTGATGATTCATTCCTTACAGGAGCATTAGTTGTTACAGGATTAGTAACAGGAACATCTATTTTAATGTGGTTAGGAGAACAAATAACTGCAAAAGGAATAGGAAATGGAATATCATTATTAATCTTTATTGGTATCATATCAGGATTACCAAGCTTACTTACAACATTATGGGGATTAATCATGCCAGAAGCAGGATTTAGTACAACAGGACTATTAACTTCAATTGGTATAGTAATTGGAGCAATAATCTTAGTTGCAGGAGTTGTATTTGTACAACAAGCAGAAAGAAGAGTACCTGTACAATATTCAAAGAAAGTAGTAGGAAGAAAAATGGTTGGTGCACAAAGCACACATATACCATTAAAACTTGCTATGGCTGGAGTTATGCCAGTTATCTTTGCTTCATCATTTATGACATTCCCAGCAATGATAATCCAAATATTTGTACCAGATATAGCAAATCAAACAGGATTTTTAGCAGGACTATATAATTTCTCAATTGCTACATCAACATCAAATGTAGGAATTGGATATTCAATAGCAAATGCACTTGTTTATTTACTATTAATTATAGGATTCACATTTTTCTATACTTATGCTACATTCAATCCAGCAGAAGTATCAAATAATATCAAGAAAAACGGTGGATTTATTCCAGGAATTAGAGCTGGAAAACCAACAACACAATACTTATCATCAATAATATCAAAATTAACATGGTTTGGAGGATTATTCTTAGCAATAATCGCTATAATTCCAATGTTATTGAGATTTACAAACCTAAACATTGCTTTTGGTGGTACATCAATACTAATCGTAGTAGGTGTAGCTTTAGAAACAGTACAACAACTAGAATCACAATTAGCAATGAGACATTATAAAGGTTTCTTAGAAAAGTAGAGAAAGTAAAATAGTGAACTTAAGATAATTTTACATTATTTTATAATGCAAAAAAATCTTAAGTTCACAAAGATTTTAATAATTTTTATCATGCGTATTATTAATAATAAATATGATAAAGATTATTAAATGTTTTAAAGATATAAAATATTTACTTAATCTAAATTAAAACAAAGGAAGTGTTAAAAGTATGGTAATAATAATGCTAGGAGCACCAGGGACAGGAAAAGGAACTGTTGCAGGTATACTAACACAAAAATTAGGAATACCACAAGTTTCAACAGGAGATATCTTTAGAAAACACATAAAAGAACAAACAGAACTAGGAAAATTAGCAGATAAATATATATCAAAAGGACATTTAGTACCAGATGATGTAACAATAGATTTAGTTAAAAGTAGATTACAAGAAGATGATGTAAAAAACGGAATTATACTAGACGGATTCCCAAGAACTGTTGTACAAGCAGAAGCTCTAGATAAAATGCTTGCAGAACAAGGAAGAAAAGTAGATATGGTAGTTAATCTAACTACACCAAAAGAAGAAATAATAGAAAGAATAACAAACAGAAGAATATGTTCAAATCCAGAATGTAAAACAATATACAACTTAATATTAAATCCACCTAAGGTTGAAGGAATTTGCGATAAATGTGGAAGTGAATTAATACAAAGAAAAGATGATAATAGAGAAACAGTAGAAGCAAGATTTGAAAACTATTTAGAAGTAACAAGTCCATTAGTAGAATACTATACAAAAAAAGGAAATTTAAGAACAGAAGTTGTAAGCAAAGATATTAATAGATTGGGTAAGGATGTTGCTGAAGATATAGCTAAAGAATTTTAGTTAGTTGAAAATAAAATCTAGTAGAAACTATTTGGAAAAGAATTAAATTTTGGCAAGGAAAACGAGTTTGAAATTTATGAGGCGTACTAATTGTACGTTGATTAAATTTCAAATGAAGTTTGACGCAGACAAAATTGTAATTATTTTTCAAAGAAAGGGAGACGAGAAAATTGGTAACAATAAAATCAAAAAGAGAAATTGAACTAATGAAAGAAGCATGCAAAGTAGTAGCCCTAACATATCAAGAGCTAGAAAAAAGACTAAAACCAGGAATGACAACATGGGAACTAGACCAAATTGCAGAAAAAACAATGAGAAGTTTAGGAGCAATACCTGCAGAAAAAGGATATAATATAGGAATAAAAGGAGTTCCACCATATCCAGCAACCTTGTGTGTATCAATAAATGATGAAGTTATACATGGAATACCATCAAAAAATAAAGTGATTAGAGAAGGTGACATCGTAAGCATTGATACAGTAGCTCTAAAAAATGGATTTAATGGAGATGCAGCAAGAACTTTTATAGTAGGAAAAGCATCAAAAGAAGCTGAAAGATTAGTACAAGTCACAAAACAAGCATTTTTTGAAGGAATAAAATTTGCAAAACCAGGATATAGAATTGGTGATGTATCACATAGAATTGGAGAATATGTACATTCACAAGGATATAGTGTAGTAAGAGAATTTCAAGGACATGGAATAGGAAGAGAGATGCATGAAGATCCAGGAATACCAAACTATGGAAAAGCGGGAAGAGGAATTAGACTAGAACCTGGTATGACACTTGCAATAGAACCTATGGTAATACAAGGAAAACCAAATATATTACAACTAGATGATGGTTGGACAATTATAACAGAAGATGGAAGTTTGGCAGCACATTATGAAAATACAATTTTAATTACAGAAAAAGAGCCAGAAATATTGACAATACTTTAAAAATAGTGTATACTATAGTAGTTATAATGCAAAATAGCCCTATTTTGCACAAAAAAAGAGAAAGAAACTTAGAAAAATAGCTCTTTAAGGAGGTTGAGATAATGGCAAAAGAGGATGTTATTGAAGTAGAAGGTACAGTTGTTGAGACTTTACCAAATACAAATTTTAAAGTAGAACTTGAAAATGGACATCAAATATTAGCACATATATCAGGAAAACTAAGAATGAATTATATCAAAATATTACCAGGAGATAAAGTAAAAGTAGAACTTTCTCCATATGATTTAACTAGAGGAAGAATTACTTGGAGAGCTAAATAGGATAAAGTTAGAAATTAACCCAAAAAAATATAAATAATACAGAGGACTAGGAGGTGCAAAAAATGAAAGTTAGACCATCAGTTAAAAAAATGTGTGACAAATGCAAAGTAATAAAAAGAAAAGGTGTGATTAGAGTTATTTGTGAAAACCCTAAACACAAACAAAGACAAGGATAGTCTTTAAAAAAGTTCATAACACAAATTTTGGTAGCGGCTGAGAACTAAAAGTTCTAATATCAGATTTGTGTTTATATATATGTCTGGAAGTTTTAAAGAGACTGGGGTAAACACCAGTAGCATTTCACCTTTAAAAATAAAGGACAACCAAAAATTATAAAAAAATCAATGGAGGTGCAAAAAAACATGGCTCGTATAGCAGGAGTTGACTTACCTAAAGAAAAAAGAGTAGAAATAGGACTTACATATATCTATGGTATAGGAGTATCAAGTTCTAGAAAAATCTTAGAAAAAGCTGGAATCAATCCAGACACTAGAGTTAAAGATTTAACAGACGAACAAGTAAATGATATCAGAAAAGTAATTGACGAATCATATACTGTTGAAGGTGATTTAAGAAGAGAAGTTGCTCTTAACATCAAAAGACTTACTGAAATTGGATGTTATAGAGGACTAAGACATAGAAGAGGTCTTCCAGTTAGAGGTCAAAGAACAAAAACTAATGCTAGAACAAGAAAAGGTCCTAGGAAGTTGGTTAGTAAATCTAAAAAAGCATAACTAAATCGATTAAAAGCAACAATCTGCACATTTTCGTAATGTATTCCAAACCTCGATGTACAATAAGTACACCTTCGGCTTGTAATCCATTTCAAAAATGCACATCTTATTACTTTTAATCAATTTATCAGTAGACCTAAAACAATGAAAATCATAATTAAGTAAATAGTGGAAGAAAAAAACAAAGACAAAATGAATAAATAAAAATTCAGAATTAAAATTTTGAATAAGGAGGAAAGAAGCAAAATGGCTAAAAATGTAACAACAAAAAAAGTAGCTAGAAGAAATAGAAAAAACATCGAAAAAGGTGCAGCACATATTCATTCTAGTTTCAATAATACAATAGTTACAATTACAGATACACAAGGAAATGCAATTTCATGGGGAAGTGCTGGAGGATTAGGATTCAAAGGTTCTAGAAAAAGCACACCATATGCTGCTGGTCAAGTAGCAGAAACAGCTGCAAAAGCTGCTATGGAACATGGATTAAAAACAGTAGAAGTATTTGTAAAAGGACCTGGTTCAGGTAGAGAAGCTGCAATTCGTGCACTTCAAACAGCAGGTCTAGAAATAAGTGCTATAAAAGACGTAACACCAATACCACACAATGGTTGTAGACCACCAAAAAGAAGAAGAGTTTAAAATATAAATATCAAGCTAAAACAAGGGCGAATCATTTTCTCATAAGGGTAAGGGACATTCCTTAAACCCAAGTGGGAGAGACCAAGAGGTAAGGTGTGTCCCTTGTCAAAAAAAGAGAAGAAAGGAGAAAAATATAAAATGGCAAGATATAAAGACGAGCAATGTCGTAGATGCCGTAGAGAAGGACAAAAATTGTTCTTAAAAGGTGACAGATGCTATACAGATAAATGTAGTATTTCAAGAAGAAACTATGCACCAGGACAACATGGACAAAAAAGAGCAAAACTTTCTGAATACGGAACACAATTAAGAGAAAAACAAAAAACAAAAGCATATTATGGAGTTGGAGAAAAACAATTTAGAAAATATTTTGAAATGGCTTCTAATAAAAAAGGAGTAACAGGTGAAAACTTATTACAAATATTAGAAAGTAGATTAGATAATGTTGTTTATAGATTAGGTTTCGGAACATCAAGAGCACAAGCTAGACAATTTGTAAACCATGCACAATTCGAAGTAAATGGTAAAAAAGTAGATATTCCATCTTACTTAGTAAAAGCAGGAGATGTAATTACAGTAAGAGAAAACAAAAAGGATAACGCTACTATCAAAATAAATGTTGAAGAATCTAGCAAAAGACCAGTTCCAGCATGGCTTGAAAGAGATAGTGAAAAACTAAGTGGTAAAGTAATCAGATTAGCTGCTAGAGAAGACATTGATATTCCAATCGAAGAACATTTAATAGTAGAGCTTTACTCAAAATAATAGAACAAATATATAAAACATTAAACAATTTACTTAAAGAACCAAAAAAGGTTTTAAAAAGTTTGAGATATATTCTCGAATATTAGGAGGTAAAGATGATAGAATTTGAAAAGCCAAATATTGAATGTCTAGAAGTTAATGATGCAAACAATTATGCAAAATTTGTATGCGAACCATTAGAAAGAGGTTATGGAGTAACAATAGGAAACTCTCTTAGAAGAATATTACTTTCATCACTTCCAGGATGTGCCATAACAAGCGTAAAAATAGATGGAGTTTTACATGAATTCTCTACAATACCAAATGTTGTAGAAGACGTACCAGAAATAATAGTAAACTTAAAAAATGTAAGACTAAAATTTAACGAGAATGAAGAAAAAATATTAAGAATTGATTTCAAAGGTGAGGGAGAAGTAACAGCAAGTGACATCATAACAGATGGAACAGTTGAAATTTTAAATCCTGAATTACATATAGCTACAGTTTCACAAGGTGGAAGCCTAAAAATGGAAATGACAGCTGATAGAGGAAGAGGATATAACTCATCTGAAAAAAATAAAAAAGAAAATCAAGACATATCTGTACTTCCAATAGACTCAATTTACACACCAGTAAAGAAAGTTAATTATCAAGTTGAAAACACTAGAGTTGGACAAATGGTAGACTATGATAAATTAATTATTGAAGTATGGACAGATGGTAGCTTAAAAGCACATGAAGCATTAAGCTTAGCTGCAAAAGTAATGACAGGTCACTTAGAATTATTTATAGACCTATCAGAAGCTACTAAAAATACACAAGTTATGATTGAAAAAGAAGAATCTAAAAAAGAAAAAGTTTTAGAAATGTCAATAGAAGAACTAGAATTATCTGTAAGGTCATTTAACTGCTTAAAAAGAGCTGGTATTTCAACAGTAGAAGATTTAACTAATAAAACAGAAGCAGATATGATGAAAGTTAGAAATCTAGGTAAAAAATCATTTGACGAAGTAACTGCAAAACTACATTCATTAGGATTAGATTTTGCAAAGGACGAAGATTAAAGGAGGGAAATAAGTTGGCTACTAATAGAAAACTAGGAAGAACTACTGACATAAGAATGGCAATGTTAAAAACTTTAACAACAGATTTAATATTAAATGGTAAAGTTGAAACAACATTAGCAAGAGCAAAAGAAGTAAAAGCAATAGCTGATAGCATTATTTCACTTGCAATAAAAGAAAAAGATAATTTTGAAATGGTAGATGTTAAAGTAGTAAAAGCAAAACTAGATTCAAAAGGAAATAAAGAAACAGAATTAGTAAAAAGCAAAAACGGAAAAGAATATTTAAAAGTAGTAAAAGAAGAAACTACTGAAAAAAGACAAAAAGACATGCCATCAAGATTAAATGCAAGAAGAAAAATAATGAGAAAAATAAACAAAGTTAAAGATAGCGAAGGTAAAAATATAGACTTACCATCAAAATTATTTAACGAAATTGCTCCAAAATATGCTGGTAAAAATGTAGGTGGATTTACACGTATCATTAAAGCTGGTCCAAGAAGAGGAGACGGAGCAGAAATGGCGATATTACAATTAATTTAGTAGGTAATTAAATAATATAAAAAATACTATGTAATTGTTTAAAGAAAATTGCATAGTATTTTTTTGTACTAAAAGGTACGAATAAAAAACGCAAAAATGTGGTTTTTAATTCATTTTGAAATATCTAAAGTTATAGAAAAAAAGTATGATAAAAATATATAAATGGAAAATTGCAATACTAAACAGATGATAAACAAAGAAAAATAGTTATGTCATAATTTTATATGACATAACTATTCCGTTTTTATCTTGATAGTAATTTTTCCTTAAACCAACCTGCTTAAATCCAACCTTTTCATACAAATGTATAGCAGGAAGATTATCCTCATTGACTTCTAAAGACAAAGAAAGTAAATTTAAATCTTTGCAAATAGAAATAAGGTTATTTAAAAGTAAGTTACCAACACCTTGATTTCTCCAAGACTTTTTAACAACAATATTCATTATATCAGCATTATCTACAAGAACTTTAATACCAGTAAAACCAATGATTTCACTGTCATTGGTTTTTGCTATAATATATTTAGAATTAGGACTTTCTAATTCTTCTTTTAAAATATTATAATTCCAAAAATCATCAAAATCAGAAATAAGAATATCTTTAATTTTTTCCAAATCGTTTAATGACATTTCTTGTATATCAATCTTTTTCAACATTATAGACAACTCTCCACAAAATAATATAAAATGTTAATAAAGCTATTAACACAAATTAGATAATTCTATTTGTTATTTTCACTTTTTCTTTTTCTTCAAGCAATCTTTGAGCCTGAGGTTTCTTCAAATATAAAGGTAAAACATCTCCAATATCTATATTTTCATTATAATGTACTAGACCTGCAAGACCAAGGCTATATGAGTTTAAATCATTCATACTATCATCTACAAACAATGCATTTGTAAAATAACTTCTTATTTTATCTTTATAAACCTTACAACCATCACCAACAAAAGTAATATTAGTGTTTTCAAAATTTTCAATACTATCTTTACAATAACTATCTAATATTGATAAAGTGCTTTCTATACTTTCAGTTTGAGGATTGATTAGTTCTTCAAAAATTCCATCTTTATTTTCATATAAGGCGAAATAGCAATTATCATTTTTACAATTAATAATACTACAAACATAAGAATTATTTTTTACGACATTTCTTGTATTATAGGCTAAAGCTTCTAAAGAACTAATTCCAACACAAGGAATATCAAAACTATCATGAAAAGCCATAACAGTTGCAACACCAATTCTAATACCTGTAAAAGAGCCAGGACCTTTATCACAAACCAATAAATCTATATCTTTTAAAGATAAATTAGATTTAGAAAAAGCATCTTCAACCATTGGCATTAAATTTTCAGAATGAGTTCTTCCAGTATTACTATCTAAATTACAAATTAAATTTTCATTTTCCAAAATAGATACACCACAAATATCACTTGCAGTATCAATGCTTAAAATTTTCATAAATAATGTTCCTTTCAATATAGTTCCATTTTAATTAATAAACAGGTATGTCCCTTTTGTTTCATTTTGAAACGATTTGGCACGTCCCTGACACAGTCAAAATTCTTGAATTTTCATTGTTTCCATCTTTTTTAAATGATATATGAATATAATTTTTTGGTAAAGCATCTTGTATAATTTCTCCCCATTCAATAAGACAAATACCTTTTTCAAAATACTCTTCTCCACCAATTTCATAAAATTCAGAAGAATCTTCTAAACGATAAACATCAAAATGAAAAATAGGAAAATCTTTATAATCATATTCATTAACAATAGTGAAAGTAGGGCTTGAAATTTCATCTTGTAATCCGAAATAAGATAAAAAGCCTTCAACAAATTTTGTTTTACCAGAACCAAGCTCTCCAGTTAAAACAACTACGTCACCTTTTTTTAATTTAGAAGCTAAAGTTTTTGCAAAATCCATAGTATCAGCTTCACTATTTGAAATTATTTTAAAACTATCCATACGTAAAATCCTATAATTAAATTTAGGTTTTTAAAAGGTTTTACCTATAAACCAAAATTATATAATAATTATAATATAAAAATTGAAAAAATTCAATCAAAAGCCTTGATAAAATGGCAATATTGTAATATAATTGTAACGAATTTGTAATAAAACGAATTAATATAAAAATAAATATAAAATGTATAAATAAAAATTTCTTCAAAAGTTTATAGGAAGGGAAGATAGAAATGTTTAAATTTGGTTTAGGGCAAGATATTGGTATCGATTTAGGTACAGCAACAGTAATTGCATATGTAAAAGGAAAAGGAATTGTATTAAGAGAACCATCAGTTGTTGCAGTAGATAACAATACAGGTGAAGTTTTAGCAGTTGGACAAGAAGCAAGAAGAATGTTAGGAAGAACACCTGGAAATATTGTTGCAACAAGACCTTTAAGAGATGGAGTAATATCAGACTATACCGTAACAGAAAAAATGTTAAAACATTTCATCAATAAAGTATGTGGAAAATTTATCTTTGCACCAAGAATTATGATATGTATACCTTCACAAGTAACAGAGGTTGAGAAAAAGGCTGTAATAGATGCAGCATCACAAGCAGGTGCAAGAAAAGTATATCTAATAGAAGAACCAATTGCAGCAGCAATAGGAGCAGGAATAGACATATCAAAACCATGTGGAAATATGGTAGTTGATATTGGTGGTGGAACAACTGATATTGCCGTAATATCACTAGGTGGCTCAGTAGTTAGTACATCATTAAAAGTTGCTGGAGATAGATTTGATGAATATGTAGTTAAATACATAAAGAAAAAACACAATATTATGATAGGAGAAAGAACAGCAGAAGATTTAAAAGTAAACATTGGATGTGTATATCCTAAAATACAAGATGCAGAAATGGATGTAAGGGGAAGAGACTTAGTTACAGGATTACCAAAAACAGTTACAGTAAAATCAAGTGAAATGCTAGAAGCATTAATTGAACCAGCAATGATGATTGTAGATGCAGTACATTCAGTATTAGAAAGAACACCACCAGAGCTTGCAGCAGATATAAGCGATAAAGGAATATACATGACAGGTGGAGGATGCTTAGTAGACGGCTTAGATAAATTATTACAAGAAAAAACTGGGATAAATGTAATGATAGCACAAGATACAGTATCATGTGTAGCATTAGGAACAGGAAAGGCTTTAGATAACTTAGATGCTTTAGAAGGAAGAGGAAAATAGTGTTATAATTTTTCAAAAATTCTTATACGATAAAAAGGGAAGGTAATTAACCTTCCTCTAATTTTAGATAATAGAACATAGACTGTGCCGGTAATGTTATTATCTTAATGCCAGCTTTTGATAAGGCATCAACGACAAGCTGGCTAGCCGTATTCTTATTTTCGATACCGGATATAGTATATCCTTTGCTGATATTCAGCGCGTATCCTTTATAAGGAGACACTATCTGGTCAGCAACCCACTGATATCCAGTGTCTAAGGTTCCACTACCACCACTCTTTGAAAGAAGTGATTTGACACTATTGACAAATTCGTCAAGAGTCATCTCTTTCTTTTCAAGAAGAAATGGTGAAATGGATTTTATTGGTCGTGTTTCTTTGTTATTGGACATAATTATGTAAAAAAGTAAATGAATGTAATGTGATTGAAATAGAATATATAAGTAAAAAGGATTGGATGAAAATATGAATAAAGTAGCTTTTGTAACATTAGGATGCAAAGTAAATCAATATGAAACAAATGCAATGATACAGCAATTTAAAAATAAAGGATATGAGATAGTAGAACATAATGAAAAAGCTGATATATATATAATAAACACATGCACAGTAACAAATATGTCTGATAGAAAATCAAGACAAATGATAAGAAGAATGAAAGAACAAAATAAAGATGCAATAATAGTTGCCTGTGGATGTTATGTACAAGTTGCACAAAAAGAAATAGAAAATATAGAAGAAATTGATATAGCAATAGGAAATAATGAAAAAAGTAAAATTGTAGAGATAGTAGAAGAATATATGAAAAAACATTCTAAAAGAGTAAACCAAAAAAAAGGTTTTGATGTTATAGCACAAGATGTTATGCAACAAAAAGAATTTGTAGACTTAGGAGATGTAACATATACATCAAAAACAAGGGCGGCCATCAAAATTCAAGATGGATGTGATAGATTTTGTTCATACTGTATCATACCATATGCAAGGGGAAGAGTTAGAAGTAGAAAGCCAGATAAAATTATAGAAGAAGCACAAGATATAGCAAAAGAAGGAATAAAAGAGATTGTAATAACAGGAATACATATAGCATCATATGGGAAAGATTTTAAAAATGAATACAAACTAATAGATTTATTAGAAGAATTAAATAAAATAAAAGGAATCGAAAGAATAAGATTAGGATCAATAGAGTCATTGTTGATAACTGAAGAATTTGTGGAAAGACTTAAAAAAATAGATAAAATATGCCATCATTTTCACTTATCTTTACAAAGTGGATGTGATGAAACCTTAAAAAGAATGAATAGAAGATATACAACAGAACAATTTAGAACAATTGTTGATATATTAAGAAAAAATTATGATGATGTAATTTTAACCACTGATATAATAGTAGGATTCCCACAAGAAACAGAAAAAGAATTTGAAACAACATATCAATTCCTAAAGGAAATAAAATTCTATAAAATGCATATATTTAAATATTCTCAAAGAAAAGGAACAAAAGCAGCACAAATGGAAGGTCAAATTGATGGAAGTATAAAAGAAAAAAGAAGCCAGAAATTAATAGCATTGTCTGATGAAAATGAAGAAGAATACAATAAGCAATATATAAATAAAACAGTAGAAGTTCTTTGGGAAGAAGAAAAGAATGGACATTATCAAGGGCATACAAAAAACTATATATTAGCATATACAAGTAACAATGTGAGTGCAGATGAAAAAGAAGGTATAGAAAACAAAATAACAAAAGCTATATGCAAAGAAGCAAAAAAAGACCATATAGAAGTAGAAATATAAACAATAATCTTTTCAAAGAAGAAAAGAATAATTAATTCCAATAAAGGTAAAAAGTAGGAAAATAGGTATAATGTAACAAAAATGTAATTTTGTTGTAACAAACATTTAATATAAAAATTAACGAAAATACTTGATAAATAACAAAATATATAGTATAAATAAATTAATAATTTGTGTACTAACTACAAAGGAGGAAAAAACATGGCAGATTTAGGAGAAGAAAACAAAGTATCAGGAGTTTTCGGAGGAGTAGAAATAGAAAATATAGGAAAAGAACCAGAAAATGCAGGAACAATCAGACAACCAGAAAACAATAAATTAGTAAAACAAGGATTTTGGAGTAAATTTAAAGCATTCTGGTTACAAGAAATCGACTGGAACAAAGAAATAAAAGTTGAATTAACACCATATCAACAAAAAGTTGAAGATGAAATCAACGAATTTTTACACCAAGAAATCACATGGGAAAAAGTTCATGACTTCTTATTCCAGGAAATCTCTTTTGGAAAAAAGAAAGAACAAGCATAATGTCCGTTTGGGGACGTTTCCGTTTGGACATTTTTGTCCGTTCTGGGACACATCATCTTTCACATAACAGAAATGGATATTTTATAAAAATGTAAATTTTTAGTGAATTAATAAAAAAAGTATAGCAATATTTATAAATATATGCTATACTTTTTATGTTTTTAGGTGTAAAAGGATTTTTTAGGGGTGAAAAATACTATTAAAGGAGTGAAACATATGCCCCGTTCTGCACGACAAATTAGCAATACTAAAGTCTACCATATCATTCTAAGAGGCAATGATAAACAAGATATATTCTATGATGAACAAGATTATAGAAAATTTATTAAAGAAATTCAAGAAACTAAAGAAAAATATCAATATAAACTATATGCATATTGTCTAATGAGTAATCATACACATCTTGTTATATATGATAAGGAAGAGCAAATTTCAAAAGCAATACAAAGTTTAGCAATTGCTTATTCTAGCTACTTTGCAAAAAAATATGAAAAAGTGGGAGATTTATTTCAAAATAGATTCCTAAGTAAAAATGTTGAAACAAGGGAATATTTAATTAATGTATGCAAATATGTTCATAGAAATCCATTAGGAGCAGGAATATCAAAATTAGATAGTTATAAATGGAGTAGTTATAGGGATTTTATTACAAATAATTGCGAAATTGTAGATATAAAACCTATTCTTTCATTGTTTGGCAAAAATCAAAAAGACGCAATAAAAAAATTTATAAGTTTTCATAGCGATGAAAAAGAAGAACTAAATGATGATATAGAATTTGAAATGATTGAAAATTTATCAGATGAAAAAGTAAAGGAAAAAATCCTAAAACTTTTAGAAATCAATAATATAAGAGAGTTGCGTACATATAGTAAAGAAATAAGAAATGAAAAAATAAAAAAATTAAAAATTATAAAGGGAACTACAAAAACACAATTAGCAAGAGTTTTAGGAATGAATAGAAAAATAGTAGAAAGAGCTATGAAATAATGATATAATAAAAAAGTATTAAAATAAAAGGAGGAAATGGGGAAGATGTGTCCCAGAATGGACAAAAATGTCCAAACGGAAACGTCCCCAAATGGACATGGCAAAAAATAAAACAATATTTGTATGTAGTGAATGTGGAAATGAATCTAGTAAATGGCTTGGAAAATGCCCAGCATGTAATAGTTGGAACACTTTTTATGAACAAAAAGTAGTTGAAACAAAGTCAAGTGGTAGAAATGCAAGTAATGCAGAAAAAATAAATAACAAGCCACAAACACTTAATTCATATCAAGCAAAAGAAACTATTAGAACTTCAACAGGATTTAATGAATTAGATAGAGTTCTAGGTGGAGGATTAGTTAAAGGTTCTTTAGTTCTTTTAGGTGGTGAGCCAGGAATTGGTAAATCCACACTTATTTTACAAATTTGTGATAAAATTCAAGGTGAAGGAAAAGTTTTATACGTTTCAGGAGAAGAGTCTGCTGAGCAAATAAAAATGAGGGCAGATAGGCTGGGAATTAATAATGATGATATCCTATTTTTAGGTGAAACAGATATAGACATAGTAAATCAAGCAATAATAGATATAAATCCTAAACTTGTAATAATAGATTCTATTCAAACAATGTATTCAGAAGAAATAACTGCAGCAGCAGGAAGTGTTAGCCAAGTAAGAGAAATAACTTCACAAGTAATGAGAGTTTGTAAGTCAAGAGCAATTACGACAATTATTATAGGACATGTGACAAAAGAAGGAAATATAGCAGGACCAAGAGTTTTAGAACACATGGTAGATTGCGTTTTGTATTTAGAAGGAGAAAGATATTTTACATATAGAATTTTAAGAGGTGTAAAAAATAGGTTTGGTTCAACAAATGAAATAGGAATGTTTGAAATGAGAGAAGAGGGAATGTGTGAAATAACTAATCCTTCCGATATACTGATTTCTGAAAGAGAAGATAATCCAGCAGGTTCATGCATAGTATCATGTATGGAAGGTACAAGGCCGATACTTGTAGAGCTACAAGCATTGACATCTCAAACAATATATGGATATCCTAAAAGAACTGCAAATGGTATTGATTATAACAGATTATCATTATTAATTGCGGTACTAGAAAAAAGAGTAGGTTTACAACTAGGTTCACAAGATGTATATCTAAATGTAGTTGGAGGTTTAAGAATTAATGAACCATCAATTGACTTAGGTATTGTTTTAGTTACAGCATCAAGTTTTAAAAATGTACCAATTCCAAAAGATATGGTTATAATGGGAGAAGTTGGCTTAACAGGAGAAATTAGAAGAATTAATAATATTGAAAAAAGACTAAAAGAAGCGGAAAAATTAGGATTTAAAACTTGTATAATACCAGAAAGTAACAAAAGGGACTTGAAAGATAAGTTTAAATTAGATATAATATGTGTCAGAAATATAAATGAGGCAATGAAAAAGGCCGGATTATAAAAAATAAATAATTAAAGTCTAAAATGAAAAGGTGAAGAATTTTGAGAAAAGGTAAAGAAGATAACATTACAGAAATTCTAAAATTAATAGCTCCAGGAACACCTATAAGAGATGGACTAGAAAGCATATTAAGAGCAAAAACAGGAGCGTTGCTATTAATAACAGACAATGCAGAAGTGCTAAAAGAAGTAGTAGATGGAGGATTCACAATTAATGAGGAATATACATCATCTAAACTCTATGAATTAGCAAAAATGGATGGAGCAATAGTATTAAGTGGAGATTTAAAAAGAATATTATATGCAAATGCTCAATTAATACCATCACATGAAATACCAACATTAGAAACAGGTACAAGACATAGAACAGCAGAAAGAACAGCAAAACAAACAGGTGAATTAGTAATTAGCATTTCACAAAGAAGAAGTATAATAACAGTATTTAAAGGAAATGATAGATATATATTAGAAGATACAGATGTAGTATTAAATAAAGCAAATCAAGCAATACAAACATTAGAAAGATATAAAAAGGTATTTGATAATAAATTAAATTTATTAAATGAATATGAATTTAATGATATAGTAACTCTTCAAAATGTAATAGTTGCAATACAAAGAGCCGAAATGGTAATGAGAATTGTCGAAGAAATACAAAGACAAATCTATGAATTAGGAAATGATGGAAGACTTGTTAGTATGCAACTTGAAGAATTAATAGGTGGACTAGAAAAAGAAGAAATACTAATAATCAAAGACTACATAGTACCACATGGTAGAAAAAAACAAACACCAGAAAAAGTAATAGAAGAATTAGAAAAATTACCATATGAAGATTTATCAAAAGATGCGATAATAGCAAAACTATTAGGATATGAAACATTTGATAATTATGATGAAGTAGCAGTGTACACAAAAGGATATAGGATTTTGAGTAAAATACCAAGAATGCCATCAAATATCGTAGAAAATTTAGTAGAATCATTTAAATCATTCCAACACATCTTAGCAGCAGATATAGAAAGTCTGGATGATGTTGATGGAATTGGTGAAGTAAGAGCAAGGACAATAAAACAGTCTCTAAAAAGGATGCAAGAACAATTTATATTTGATAACTTAATTTAAAAATAAAAAAATAAAAAAGAAAACTTGAAAAAAAGGACTAGATAAAAAGAAAACGAAAGGAAAGATAAAAAGATGAATAAATTAAAAAATGTTTTATGGATTATAGCGTTAATTTTAGTAATAGTATTAATAGCAGGAGTTGGATATGGATATTACAGAAAAGCAACAATGAAAGTAACAAACCCAGTAGCAACAATGGAGGTCGAAAATTTTGGAACAGTAAAAATAGAACTATATCCAGATTTAGCACCAGAAACAGTTGCAAACTTTATAACACTTGCAAATAGAGGGTTTTATGATGGATTAACATTCCATAGAGTAGTAAAAGACTTCATGATACAAGGAGGAGACCCAGAAGGAACAGGACAAGGTTCAGCTAAAATATCAGACTTAAAAGATGGTGGAGAAGATACAGCATACTCAATAAAAGGTGAATTTGTAGCAAATGGAGTAAACAACACTTTAAAATTTGAAGAGGGAGTAATAGGAATGGCAAGAAATGACTATACATCATACTCATCAACACTAACAGAAGAATCATATAACTCTGGAAGCTCACAATTCTTTATAATGACAGCAGATAACACATCATTAAATGGATATTACACAGCATTCGGAAAAGTAATAGAGGGAATGGATGTAATACATAATATAGAAAATGTAGAAGTAAAGGCAGCAGATGACAGCGAACAAACAGGAAACACAGAAGTAAGTACACCAGTAAATCCTGTAACAATAACATCAATAAAAGTAGAAACAAATGGAGTAGATTATGGATTACCAGAAACACTAACACCATTTGATTACATGAGCTGGATGTATAAACAATATGGATTAGATCCAAGCACATTAACAGAATAGGGATTAGGGGACGGTCCTAAAAATCCCTAAAAACAGGGATTTAGGGACGGACCTTAGTTTATTAAACAAATAAAAAAGAGTAATATTTTTTAGACAAAAAAATGGTTGAATTTTTTGACGGAAATTTTTGAATAAAAATTATTGAAAAAGGTTGACAAATGGGGTAGAAATTAGGTATAATATTAACTGTGATTAACTTATAACTGTGCACGTAAACAATGGTGGATGTAGCGTAGTTGGTTAACGCGCCAGTTTGTGGCACTGGAGACCGTGGGTTCGAGTCCCATCTTCCACCCCAGCTTTATAATTTTATATTGGGCTGTAGCCAAGCGGTAAGGCACCAGACTTTGACTCTGGCATGCGCTAGTTCGAATCTAGCCAGCCCAGCCAATAAAAATAGCAACTTTCAAGAAATTGAGAGTTGTTATTTTTTTGCCTGTCTAACAAAATGTCTAACAAATTAAAAATTTAATAAATAATTTTATTAATTAGTAATGATTTTCAATAATCTTTAAAAACAAAAATAAAAGAATTTGTTAGACAACTTTTAGACTAGAAGATAAAACATCAGCAGAAAATGATTTATAGTTATCTTCCAAATGTGCATAAAAATTAGCTGTAGTAGAATAAGTAGAATGACCAAGCCATTCTTGAATTGCTTTCATAGGAACACCTTTTGAAAGTAATAAACTTGCACAAGAATGTCTTAAATCGTGAAAGCGAATATGTCTTAACCCATTATTCTTCAAAATAATTTGAAAATGCTCTGTAATATATTCTGGTCTAAATAATTTTCC